>NZ_PCZD01000015.1:0-34944 GCF_002553975.1 Lactobacillus sp. UMNPBX6 | reverse complement strand
TGGCGTCGGTTAGCTTGATAAACTTCATTTCCACGTTCTGCTTTGTACCGCTTTTGTTTACCGTGATAAAGCAAAACTGTACCACGTTTGATTTCATAGCTAATCGTAGAAGGAGAACAACCAATCTCACGAGCAATTGCTCTAAGAGAAAATCCATCTTTGATACGAGTTTGGATAATAACTCGCTCTTCTAATGACAAATGTTTTCCTTTTTTGTGCTTAGGCATGATAGAATGTAAAGAGTCCATTTGTGACCTCGTTTCAAGATGTTTTGTGGTAATTACATTCTATCAAACGGGTCCAGATGGACTTTTTATTTTTCTAAAGTGTTCAATTTGATTTTACAATCGGCGACTTTAATTTTTTTATTCATATATCTTATATTCAAAATAAAAGACTCCCGAAGGAGTCTAATTTTTTATTTCTTTTCAATAATAATTGGCAAAATCATTGGTCGCCGTTCAGTCTTAGAGTAAAGGAAATCAGAAAGATTTTCAGAAATTGCCTTCTTGATATCACTTTCTTTAGGCTTGTCTGATTTAGCCATTTCATTTCGAAGAACGTGGTAGACGTGCTTTTGTGCTTGGTTAATCAGTTCAGTTGATTCACGCATGTAGACGAAACCACGACTGAGAATATCAGGACCAGCTAAGACACGTTTATGTTTGTAATCAACAGTTGCTACAGCGACAACCAAACCTTCTTCTGAAAGAATTTGACGATCGTGTACGACAACATTACCAACATCTGCAGTACCCGAAGTATCAACATAAACATCGCCTGCAGGGATTCTACCAGCAATTCTAGCTCCATTTGGCCCAAAACAAACAACTTCACCGTTGGACAACACGAAAGTATTTTCAGCAGGTACACCAGCTTCTTGTGCTAACTGTGTATGAATAACCTGCATTCTGTACTCACCGTGAACTGGAATCATGTACTTAGGCTTAGATAAGCGAACCATCATCTTTAATTCTTCTTGACCACCGTGACCAGAAGTGTGGACGTTGTTAACACGACCATGAATGACATTAGCGCCGCCTTCCATTAATTTGTTAATTAAGTGGTTAACGCTCAATGTGTTTCCTGGAATAGGGTTAGAAGAGAAGATAACTGTATCGCCAGGCTGTAAAGTTATTTGTCTGTGAGTACCATTGGCAATTCTTGAAAGAGCTGCTAATGGTTCACCTTGTGATCCAGTACATAGAATCATAACTTTGTCAGGTGGCAGCTTGTTAATCTCTTCTGCATCAACAATTAAATCCTTTGGAACATTTAAGTATCCTAAATCGATTCCGTTATCTACACCATTTTCCATACTACGTCCAAAAATGGCAACTTTTCTACCTGTATCGATAGCTGCTTGTATAGCTGTAGAAACACGATAAAGGTTAGAGGCAAATGTAGCGAAAATAATTCGCCCATGAATACCAGTAATAATATTATGAAGCGACTGTGCAACGAATCTTTCAGATTTAGTAAATTGACTAACTTCAGCGTTAGTAGAATCTGAAAGAAGGGCAAGTACACCTTCTTTACCTAATTGAGCCATTTTTTGGAAATCTGGTGCAGGTTGATTCATAACAGGAGTTAAGTCAAACTTAAAGTCACCGGTAAAGACAACAGCACCAAGCGGTGTATGAACAGCAATTCCTAAAGTATCAGGAATGGAGTGCGTGGTTCTGAAGAAAGAAACAGATAATTTCTTAAATTTTAAAACCGTATCTTCATGTTCTTCATGCAGTTCGGTAGTCTTCAAAATACCATGTTCTTCCAATTTGCCTCTGATTAATGAGAGGGCAAATGGAGTTGCATAAACAGGAATTTCAGGAATCTTTTCCAATAAAAATGGAATACCACCAATGTGGTCTTCATGTCCGTGACTAACTACAAGAGCCTTAATCTTCTTACGGTTTTTGATTAGGTATGAATAATCTGAAATAACGTAGTTAATACCTAATAAATTGTCTTCGGGGAATTTAATACCACAGTCCATGATGATAATTTCATCCTGATACTGGACACAATACATATTTTTACCGATTTCATGCAAACCCCCGATTGCATAAACGGCTACTTCATTATTTTTAATTCGCACTCTTTATTACTTCTTATCGAACGTAGTTAACTTAAAGTCAGCGTGTTCTTTTTCGTAAGCCAAAGAATTGCCTGTTAATTCTTGGATGAGTTCAATGTTATAGGGGGTGTTGTCCTCAACCGTACTTCTTGCTTCGACCATGTTGTCAGCTTCCATGTAAAGAGTTTGAGTAGTTTCTCTACGTGGGTTGACAATTTTGTCTTTTTGATACAAAACTTTGTAAATCATAAATGATTCTCCTTAATTAATGTATAAACGTTCAATTTAGAGTGAAATCACTCTATAGCTAATAAAAATTTTATCATATTTGTAAAGGTAAGTATATAAATATGTTTAGATCTATATTCATTTGAAAATTATTAAGAAATTCTTTTGATAATTATTGACGTAAAATAACATTAGTTGTACTATGAATTTGTAGTGAATGATGAATAAACTCATTTACTCGCTATAAGAAGTCTCTTCAATCTTCTTAATTCCCAATGTATGAACCACTGGTCCAGTCACCCAGTGGTTTTTTATTATATAAAAAGAGCCTGCTTATGCAGACTCTTTTTTTGGTTAAATAACAATTAAGAAATAACCACAGTATCTTCTTTAAGTGCAAATGGATCTTTTTTATTAATTCTGTCATAGAAAAGATGACCATTAAGGTGATCGATTTCATGAGAAGATACAATAGCTGGATAATCTTTCAAGCGAATAGTTTTTTCTTCTCCATCAACAGTGTAGTAATGAATAGTTAACTTGTCTGGACGTGGTACGTAACCATTAATTACTTTGTCAACGCTAAGGCAACCTTCACCTTCGCTAAGGCAAGCTTGACGTACGGATTCAGAAACTATTTCTGGGTTAACGTAAACTTCCTTAAAGATGATTTCACCTTTATCATCAGGAACTAAAAGCGCAGCCATTTGAACGCCTTCGCCAACTTGTGGAGCAGCTAATCCAACACCTGCTCTAAGTTGATGTTTTTCAGCGATCTTTGGATCTTGTGAATTAACTAAATATTCCATCATATCTTCTGCTAATTGCTTGTAGTGGTCGCTAAGCGGAAAAGTTAAAGGCTTAGCAACTTGGCGTAAAACGGGATCGCCGTCACGCACGATATCTTTCATTAAGATCAAAATAATTACTCCTTTTTAAAAAACTTATCTAATATATTTTTACCATATTTTAAGCGATTTTGCTTGATTTTAGATGAAAACAATTAAAAGTTAACTTATTGTTAAGCGTTGACCCGCGTGCAGTTAGGTGGTAAAATTCACTAACGTAACTATACAGATCAAAAATAGAAGCACTTCGATAAGGCGCTACTGCGTTACCGAAACTGTGACAGAGTCACAGTTTTTTTATTGAAGAGTGGGGAGGAATACTTTTGTCAGAAAAAAGAAGAGACGATCTTAGAAATATTGCTATCATTGCCCACGTTGACCACGGTAAAACTACTTTGGTTAACCAATTATTGAAGCAATCTGATACTTTACCAGAACATATGAATCTGGAAGATCGTGCTATGGACTCAAACGCTATTGAACGTGAACGTGGTATTACTATTTTATCTAAGAATACTGCTGTTCGATACAAGGATACTACTATCAACATCTTGGATACACCAGGTCACGCCGACTTTGGTGGGGAAGTTGAACGTGTTATGCACATGGTAGACGGAGCATTACTTTTGGTTGATGCTTATGAAGGTCCAATGCCACAGACTCGTTTTGTTTTGAAGAAGGCTTTGGAAGCCGGTGTAAAGCCAATTGTTGTTTTGAACAAGATTGATCGTCCAGGTGCTCGTCCTAAGAAGGTTTTGGATGATGTGCTTGAACTCTTCATCGAATTAGGTGCTAACGATGAACAGCTTGACTTCCCAGTTGTTTACGCATCAGCATTGAATGGTACTTCATCATATGATGCAGATCCAAGTACTCAAAAAGAAACTATGGATCCTATCTTTGATACCATTATTAAGAATATTCCTGCTCCAATCGACAATTCAGATGAGCCTTTACAATTTCAAATCACAATGCTTGACTGGGATGACTACGTTGGCCGTATTGGTGTTGGTAGAATTTACCGCGGTAAGGTTAAAGTTGGAGACAACATCACTGTTATGAAGCGTGATGGCTCTACTCAAAACTTCCGTGTTACTAAATTATTTGGTTACTTCGGTTTGAAGCGTAACGAAATTAAAGAAGCTAAGGCCGGCGATATCATTGCTATTAGTGGTATTAATGATATTTACGTTGGTGAAACAATTGCTTCAGCAGAACATCCAGAAGCATTGCCACTTCTTAAGATTGATCCACCAACCCTTCAAATGGACTTTGTTGCTAACGACTCACCATTTGCAGGTCGTGAAGGTGACCAAGTAACTCCTAAGAAGCTTGAAGATCGTTTGATCCGTCAAACTCGTACTGATGTTTCATTAAAGGTTGAACCTACTGATCAATTAAACGCATGGACTGTTTCTGGTCGTGGTGAACTTCACCTTTCAATCTTGGTTGAAGAACTTCGTCGTGAAGGCTTCGAATTACAACTTTCACGTCCTAAGGTTATTTACCGTGAAATTGATGGTACTATGTGTGAACCATTCGAGTCTGTTCAAATTGATACTCCAGATGAATACGTTGGTTCAGTTATCGATTCACTTTCACAAAGAAAAGGTGAAATGAAGAACATGGAATCAACTGGTAACGGCCAAACTCGTCTTGAATTCTTAGTTCCATCACGTGGTTTGATTGGTTACAACAATGAATTCATGTCACAAACTGGTGGGTACGGTATCATGAACCACACCTTTGAAGCATACAAGCCAGTTGTTAAGAACTGGAACCCAGGCCGTCGTAATGGTGCTTTGGTATCAATTAACCAAGGTCAATCAACTACTTACTCACTTCAATCAGTTGAGCAACGTGGTGAATTATTCATTGGTGCTGGTGTTGAAGTTTACGAAGGTATGATTGTTGGTCAATCATCACGTGAACGTGATATTGCAGTTAATGTAACTAAGGGTAAGAACTTAACTAACACTCGTGCTGCAGGTAAGGACCACGCAGCTGCAATTAAGACCCCTAGAACTTTGACTCTTGAGGAAGCTATTGAATTCTTGAACGATGATGAATACTGTGAAGTAACTCCAGAATCAATTCGTTTACGTAAGAAGATCTTGAATACTTCAGAGCGTCAAAAGGCTGATAAGAAGCGTGCTCGTGCTAATGGTTAATTTTAGATAACCTTAAAAAGGTCATCACTTAATAGAAGTGGTGGCCTTTTTGTTTTATAATGAAAAAGTATTATTTCATAAAAGGGGCAACGCTCGTGCGTCGAAAATTAAGATACCTTAACTATCGTATATTTATCCCATATCTAATTTTGGTAGTTCTGGGGATAGTTTTGGTCTATTCAGCAAGTTCAGATATTTTATTAGTTAATGGTTTTAAGCCAAGTGTTTATGGTATTAGACAAGCGATTTATGCTTTAGTAGCATTTTTATTTTTTGGTATTCCATTTTTTGCACTAAAAATAAAGGTATTTAAAAGTCCTAAATTTGTGGCGGGCTTTTTAATTATTTGTATTTTAATGCTGTTATGGTTAGTCTTTTTGCGCTTCTTCCATAGTTCGGCAGCGGTTAATGGTGCTGTAGGTTGGATTAATTTAGGTTTTATTAATTTACAGCCACTAGAGGTCACTAAATTAGCTTTAGTTATTTACTTGGCTTATGTTTTAGACCATAGGGATGGTAAATTGGTTAAAGGTAAGATTAAGGATAATTTATCACACCCTGCTATTTTAGCTGCATTTTTAATGTGCTTAGTTATTGTTGAGCCAGACTTAGGTGGTACTGCAATTCTGTTTATGATTACTCTAGTAATGTTTTCAGTATCCGGTATACCAGCTAGATTAGCTTTAACTTGGCTAATCGGTATAGCACTTGTTATTGGCTTGGTGGTTCTTATAATCATTATTTGGAATCCTGAGTTTTTGCAAAAGAGTTACCAATTTCAACGATTAATGTCGTTTTTGCATCCCTTTGAATTAGAAAGAAAAGGTGGAGCTCAGTTAGTTAACTCGTACTATGCCATTCATAATGGTGGCGTATTAGGAGTAGGGCTAGGCAATAGTATGCAAAAAAGAGGCTATTTGCCAGAGCCATATACTGATTTTATTTTGTCAATTACAGCTGAAGAAGTTGGAGTAATTTTAACTATTTTGTTAGTTGGCTTATTATTTTACTTAATGCTGGAAATCATGAATGTGGGAATTCATGCTGTTTCTCAATTTGATGCTCTAATTTGTTTTGGCGTTGCCACGATTATTTTTACTGAAGCATTTTTTAATATCGGAGCTGTATTGGGATTATTACCAATTACCGGGGTAACTTTACCATTTATTTCTTATGGTGGTTCTTCTATGATTGTCTTAACGGCCGCAATTGGGCTAGTTTTAAATGTATCTGCTAATGAAAAAATGCTCAAAGAAAAGGATGAAACAATAGCGTGAGTATCAATCAAGAGATAGAAAATACTCGTTTAACCAAACGAGTAGCACTAATTATTTATCTAAGATCTGTTAGTGATCAATACAAACTGCGTCATTATGGTGACATCGTTTATTTCTCTAAGAATATGAAATACTGTGTTCTGTATGTGAATCGCAAAGAAGCTAAAGAGTTAAAAAATGAAATAGCACAATTAGATTTTGTAAATCACGTAGAAATTTCTCCAGAAGAAAAAGTCAATTTAGATAGCCAACATATTGAGGGACAGTTGGTTGAAATGGCTAAAGAAGCGGAGAAAAAGTTACAACTTGAACAAGAAAAGAATGAGGATCAAATGCAATGAGAATCATTTCAGGAAAATATGCTAAAAGAAATTTATTTACTTTAAAAAGCAATAAAACTCGGCCTACTAGTGATAAAGTTAAAGAATCGCTTTTTAACTCATTAGGACAATTTTTTAATGGTGGTAATGTTTTAGATTTATATGCTGGTAGCGGTGCTTTAGGAATAGAATCCGTGTCAAGAGGATACGACCATGCCAGTTTGGTGGATATAAATCATGCCGCCTGTTCTATTATTAAAAAGAATGTAGCTTTAACTAAAGAAGAAAATCGTTTTAGCGTTTATAATATGCGCAGCAATGCTGCATTAAAATTGTTTGCAGAAAATCAAGAGAAATTTGATTTAGTATTTTTGGATCCACCATATGCTAAAGAAAAAATTGCTAAAGATATGTTGCAAATGGATAAGTTGGGATTGTTGAATGCAAATGCAACTGTGGTAGCGGAGACTGATGATCACACTGAATTGGGTGATATCAGTGGTTTTTCCTTAATTAAGGAACACCATTTGGGTAAAACGATTGTGAGAATTTATCGAAAGGATTAGAAATGACTATTGCACTTTTTCCAGGGAGTTTTGATCCTATCACAAATGGACATATTGAAACGGCAAAAAAAGCAGCTCAAATTTTTGAAAAAGTTTATTTAGTAGCAATGACTAATACTTCTAAGCATTATCTGTTTTCTCCAGCAGAAAGAGCTGATTTTGCGAGGGATGCATTAAAAGATATTGCTAACATCGAAGTTTTAGAAAAGCCAGATGAGATTACAGTTGATTTGGCTCATGAATTAAAAGCTAAGGCAATAGTACGTGGAGTCCGTAATAGTGCTGATTTTCGATATGAACAAGAAATTGCGGGAATTAATAAACGCTTGGCTCCGGATATTAACACAGTTTTATTGTTTAGCAGTCCAGAAAATTCGTTTGTAGCTTCCAGCATGATCAAGGAATTGGCTAGATTTGACAAAGACGTTAGTCAATTTTTACCTGAAAAAGCTGCTAAGGCTTTAAGAAAGAAATTAAACAATGAATACGCAGAATAAGAAGCATCAATTACGAAATTGGCTGCTTGCACTTATTGCTATTTTAGTTGTTGGTATATTAATATTTTGGCCAACGGATTATTTTATTGAATCTCCGGGTGAAGCGGTTCCGGTGAGTCAGTTTATTAAATCCAAAAATAAAAAGCCGGATAATTTTTACTTAGTCACCGTTAGCGTAACTAGTCGGCCGGCATCTATTTTGCAATACTTGTGGAGTTACACTAAGCCGTATGATGAACGAGTTCCTAGCAAGGAATTACTCGGTGGTCAGACTAGTGTGCAATATAATGAGTTGCAAGATTGGTATATGGAAACTAGTCAACAAAATGCGATTTATTATGCAGCTAAAAAGGCCGGTAAAAAGCATAGTTTGCAGTATTTAGGCGTTTATGTAATGGAAGTTCAAAAGAATTCTAGCTTTAAGCATAAACTCAGAATCGGAGATACTGTTTTAGGTGCAAATGGTCATCGTTTTCATTCAACAGAAGAAATGATGACATATTTACGTAAGCAAAAAATTGGTTCCAAAATAACTATTTCAGTTTTAAGAGAAAAACAAACGAAGAAGATCAGCGGTAAAGTTGTTAAAGTTAAGGGAACCAATAAACCGGGAATTGGTATTCAGCTAGTTGAACATGTTGAAGTTAAAACTAAGCCTAAACTAGCAATTAATGCTGGCGAAATCGGTGGTCCATCTGCTGGTTTAATGTTTACTTTGGAAAGTTACGAAGTATTCAGCAAGCAAAATCTTAGTCATGGACATAAAATTGCCGGTACAGGCACAATTTCACCAACAGGTAAGGTCGGCATTATCGGTGGGGTCGATAAAAAGGTAGTAGCAGCCAGCCGAGAAGGAGCAGAAGTCTTCTTTGCCCCAACTGATTCATCAAGCGTGAAAAAGAGTGAAACTAATTATGCTGTAGCTAAAAGAACCGCTAAAAAAATCCATACAAAGATGAAAATAGTTCCAGTAGATACTTTTGATGATGCTCTGAACTATTTGAAATCACATTACTAAAAATTTTTGCAAAAAAATTAAAGTCCAGAAAAAATTCTGGGCTTTTTTTGCGTATTAAATAGTAGAGGTGAAATTTTATGGATTTTGAAAAAATTAAAGAATTTGTGTTGGAAAAGAAATTATATTTCATTGTAGCGGTTGTGTTGCTACTAGGTGGACTATGGCTTAAAAAAGGAGATGGGGCAGAGGAGCCTTCATTTGATAATAATCAGAAAGTAAGTCAGTCCAGTAATATGAGCTCAAATAATAATTCTGCGGCTAATGCTAGTTCAGCAAGCAGCGCGTCTAATGTTGCTTCTTCTGAGTCTAAAACAGTAACTTGCGATATTTCAGGTGCCGTTAAGCATCAGGGAGTTTATACGTTAAAAAATGGGGCTAGATTGCAAGAGTTAATTGAAGCCGCTGGTGGAACTACGGATAAAGCGCAATTAAAGGCGATTAATCGGGCTATTTTATTAAAGGATCAAGACAAGATTCATATTCCGTATAAAGGCGAAAAAGTAGATAGTGCATTAACTGCTGGTACGGGCAATAATTCAGCTTCAGCGGCTGCTAATAGCTCCTCTGAAAATCAAGGAAGTGGAGAAAAGGTTAATTTAAATACAGCAGATGTAGCTGGCTTACAGAAATTAACGGGAATAGGAGAAAAGAAAGCAGAGCAAATTATTGCTTACCGTGAACAAAATGGCTCATTTAAAAAAGTGGAGGATTTAATGCAGGTATCAGGAATAGGAGAGAAGACTTTTGCCAGTCTCAAGGATCAACTCACTGTTTAAAAATGATGTTGGATTTTATTTATTAACAGCTTTATTATTGATTGCAATCTCTTTTTTAGCATTTATTTGTGACTCATTCAGTCAAAAAATAGTTTGCATTTCTGCTGCTGGTTATTTTTCTTTTTTATTGTTAAAAAAATATGCTGCTAGCTTGAAATTGGTTTTAGTACTAGTCACTCTATTTATTGGTTCGATTATTTTGAATAAAAAAGAAGTGCATTTTGAATTATCTGAGCAAAGTCAAATACAGATTTATCCCGATCAAGTTCGTGTTAAAGATAATTATTTAACGGGCGTAGGTCATTTTAAGCAGGGGAAAATCTTAATAAGTGGCAAAGTACCAACTGAACAAGAAAATAATTTAAAGCAAGGACTGCCATTGATAGTTAGCCAGATTAAAGGTGAATGCGGAATTATTGAACCTGCAACTAATATTGGCGAATTTGATTATCAAACTTATTACGCGGCAAAAGGAATCACTCAAAAGATAAAATATTTTAGCTGCGAGATGAAGGCTGTCAAATCAAATGACGTAATTACTGGTTTGCATAAATTGCGCTTTAATTTGCAAAATTATTTTCAAAAAATGCCACAATTATTAGGCTTTTTTGCCAGTGAATTACTTTTAGGTGAAAATAATGCGCAAGAAAATCAAGAAATTCTGAATAATTATCGTGATTTGGGAGTTATTCACTTATTAAGCATTTCTGGTTTGCACGTTGGATTATACGTCTTAATAATTAGTACAATCTGTTTTTACTTAAAAATGACAGATGAAGAAGCATTTATTTGTTGTTGCGCAGTGCTATTGTTGGGCATCTTTTTAAGCTATGGGCAAGCAGGATTTGTTAGAGCCAGCTTAACGTACTTTCTAGGTAAAATTTGCAAATTCAAAGGATATCGAGTAGCGGCAATTGATATATTGGGCTTAGCTTGCATTTTGCATATTATGATTGTGCCACGTCTGTTTATGATAGCTGGAGCAATTTTGAGTTATTTGTTGGCTTTAGGCTTACAGCTGACAAATAAATTTGGCAAAATGCAACAATCGATTTTATTGAATGTGCTATTAACGCCATTATTACTGTTTTATTTTTACCAGGTTAATTTCCTGACTGTTTTATTTAATTTGATGGTGGTCCCTTATTTTAATTGGGGTGTTATGCCTGTAACGTTTATCAATATCGTATTATTTAGCTTTACTAAAAAATTGGCTCCATTATTTGAACAGATTTTGGAATTGGGTGAAAAAGCAATTGGTAGTTTATCTAATACCCAATTAGGGTTATTAACATTTGGCAAAATAAATTGGTGGCAGTGTTTAATTTTAATATTGATAACAATGTTGCTGATAATTGCTTTAAGAGAACGTCCGGAATGGAAATTTAATAAAAAAGAATTAAGCATGGTTTTAATTAGCACTTATCTAATATTTTTCGGCATGATACATTTTCCGTTGCGAGGACAAGTAACCTTCATTGATGTAGGACAAGGAGATAGTATTTTGATTACTACTCCGTTTCCGCGCAAGGCATATATGATTGACACAGGGGGAAAGCTGAATTTTTCGGGTAAAAAAGTAACACCCCAAGTCAATCGTATTACTATTCCTTTTCTAAAAAGTTTGGGGATTAGTACACTTGATGGAGTATTTGTTTCGCATCAGGATGCAGACCATGTTGGTGATTTAGGGCCGCTACTTGAGCAAGTTCATGTGAAAAGAATTTTTATGGCTAAAGGTTTGATTAATAATCCTTCTTTTCAAAAAAGATTAAATGGTCGAATTAAACATACTAAATTAGTTGAACTACTGGCAGGGATGCAAGTAAAAGATCCTAAAATTACGTTTAATGTGGTTTATCCGTACCAACCTGGAGAAGGAAAGAATGAGGATTCTTTGAGTTTATTCTTTAGAGTCGCCAATAAGAATTGGCTTTTTACAGGAGATTTAGGCCAGGAAGGAGAAAAAGAGATTATGCAGAAATCCAATTTATCTGTTGATTATTTCAAATTGGGACATCATGGCAGTAAAACTTCATCCAATCCGGATTTTCTACGAGTGATTCATCCGCAAAAAGTTTTTATTTCAGCAGGACGAAAGAACCGTTTTGGTCACCCACATCAAGAGACGCTAACCACGCTTAGTGAACAACAGATACCATGGGTTTCAACCCAAGACTGTGGTATGATTAGCTGGTATTATGGTGGAATGCAAAAATCAGAATTTAATTACTTTTTGAAGCGGGGTAAAAAATGACCTTACTTTCTTTATTTAAAAATACGAATAATAATAACCCCCATACTTTGATTTGGGGTGGAGATGATTTTCTTAATGATTATCTAGCTAATTCATATATTAAAGAAGATCAATTTAAGGACTTAGAGCATGTCAGTGTAGATTGTGAAAATGATGGTTTGGATGAATTAATTGCTAGTTTGACAGAATCAAGTTTATTTAGTGAAAATAAATTAATCCTTATAAAGAATCCATTTTTCTTAACGGCAAAGGTACCAAAAAAGCTAAAGAAACAGATGGATGATTTACAGAAAATTTTTGATAATCTAAATGAATTAGAAGATGTAGTGGTAATTGTTGCTTCATATGATAAACTTGATCGTCGTAAAAAGCTGACTAAGACGGTCTTAAAGCAGTTTAATGTGGTTGAGCCAACTATTCGTTCTTATGAAGTAGGGGCAGTAGTAAAATCGCTTATTAAAGCTGAAGGATATACTATTACGCAATCTGCTTTGCAACTATTAATTGAACGCAGCGATCAAGTTATTGATACTATTTTAAGTAATTATCAGAAATTAAAGATGGCAGCTAGTGATAATAAGATCACTGAAAAATCCGTTATGCAGAACGTGGATTTATCATTAGCGCAAAATATTTTTGCTATTTTAGAGGCCGCATTAAATAAAAATTATCAAGAAGCCATAGAGCGTCTTGATAATCAATTAAGAGAAGGTACAAATCCGATTCAACTGCTAGCAGTTTTTGAAAACCAATTAGAATTAATATTAGTGGTAAAAATTCTAGCTAAAAGGGGTAGAAGCGAAGTACAAATTGTGAAAGAACTCGGCGTCCATCCCTATAGAGTAAAATTGGCTTTAAAAAATAAGTTAAATGTGTCTAAATTAGAGCAGTTATTGCAAAAAGCAATTCAACTGGAGTTTAATTACAAAAATGGAACATATCATGAAGACAATTTCTTAAAGTTGTTTGTATTATCTGTTTAAAGCAAAAAAAGAGAGAAGAAATCAAATTTCTTCTCTCTTTTTGATTAGTAATAAGTAAAATTACTTGTTTGCTAATTTAGTTAAACGACTCTTGTCACGAGCAGCCTTGTTCTTGTGGATTAAGCCCTTTGAAGCAGCCTTGTCCAAAGCGCGAACAGCTTCTAAATGCAATTTGGAGACGTCTTCTTTACTATCACTTTCAACAGCGTTCTTGAACTTCTTAACAGCAGTTCTTAACTTGCTCAATTCAGAAGCGTTGCGTTTGTTAGTAGCGTTTTGCGTCTTAACACGTTTGATAGCTGATTTGATTTGTGGCATGAAATTCACCTCCAATGATTTAGAAATTTACTTCATCCATTATACTTAAGAACCACTTGGGATGCAAGATAATTTGAACTTGCTTTTTTAAAAAATATTGTGTAATATAGTTCGAGTGAACCGTTAACGCTGTTTACCCGCTCACACCGACGGTAAACGTTGTTAATGGCAATTATTTATGAAAGGTGAAATTTTTATGGCAATTTCAAAAACTGAAAAAGACAACATTATTAAAGAATACGCAACTCACGAAGGCGACACTGGTTCTGTAGAAGTTCAAGTTGCTCTTTTAACTGCAGATATCAACAACTTGACTGACCACATGAAGAGCCACAAGCACGACCACCACTCATACGTTGGTTTGCTTAAGAAGATCGGTCACCGTCGTAACTTGCTTCGTTACTTAGAAAACAACGACATTAACCGTTACCGTGAATTGATCAAGAAGCTAGGTCTTCGTCGTTAATTTCTTAATCATAACGAAAGAAAAGTCAACCATAGGGTTGGCTTTTTTTGTATCTGTCATATTTTCCTCCTTTATGCTAAAATTGAAACAGATATTTTTACGTTGTGATCTTTTAGATCCATAAAAAATTAAAAATTTTAATATAGAAAAGGAAATATAATGGCTAATCAACTAAAGATTATGGTCTTGAGCGGTGTACGTGAACAGGGTAAAGACATGTTTGCCGTTCAGGTTAATGATGAAATTTTTGTTCTTGATGCCGGACTGAAGTATCCTGATAGTTCTTTATTCGGTATCGATGTAGTAATTCCTGATCTTGATTTCTTTGAACAATATGGAGACCGAGTAGCAGGAATCTTTTTAACGCACGGGCATGCTGATTCAATTGGTGCATTGCCATATATTTTGCGTAAGTATGATATTCCAGTATTTGGTTCTCAATTAAGTATTGAACTTGCCAAGATAGAAGTTCAACGTGAAAATAAGCATCGCAAAAATAGTTTATTCCACGTAATTGATGCAGATACCGAAATCGATTTTAAGAATGCAAGTATCTCATTCTTCCATACTACCCACTCAATTCCTGATTCATTAGGTATTGATGTTCATACTCCAGCAGGTGAGATCGTTTATACTGGTGATTTCAAGTTTGATCCAACTGCTGCCGACAACTACCGGACTGATATGGATCGCTTAGCTAAAATTGAACAAAAAGGAGTTCTTGCTCTTTTAAGTGATTCATCAAATGCGGAAGCTTCATATCCTAATGTTTCAGAACAAGATATTGGTAACTTTGTAACTAATGTTTTTAGAAATGCAACTGGTCGAATTATCGTTGCAGCTAAGGCATCTAATTTGAATCGCGTGCAAGAAGTTTTAAACGCAGCTAAAGCTACTGGAAAGAGAGTACTTTTAACTGGTCGTGATTTGGCTAAAATTGTTAGAACTTCAATGAAATTAGGCTATTTAGATGTGCCAGATGGCCTTTTAATGCGAGTTAAGGATTTAAAGACCGTGCCAGATAATCAAACAGTTATTTTGGAAACTGGTCGAATGGGTGAACCACTTAACTCATTACAAAAAATGGCTAAGAATCGCCATAGTATGATTACTATTCATGATGGTGATTTAGTCTTTATTTCTACAACTCCATCTCATGCCGTTGAAACTATGGTGGCTGAAACCAGTGACCTTGTCTATAAAGCAGGCGGAACAGTTATTCAATTGGGCCGCAACATGCATACTAGTGGGCATGCAACCGGTCGTGATATTCAATTATTGATTGATACTTTAAAGCCTAAGTTCTTAATCCCAGTTATTGGTGAGTATAGATTATTAGAAATTGTTCGTAGCTTGGCTATTAAGACTGGTATGAGTCCTAAGAATATCTATATTACTAAAAATGGTGATTGCTTAGACTACGACTTTAAGAAGAAACGCTTCTACTTATCTGATCCTGTCCCTGGTGAAGACACTATGATCGATGGCTCAGGTGTTGGTGATGTAGGTAACATTGTTTTGCGCGATCGAGAAGTGCTTTCTGATGATGGTATTTTCATTGCTGTAGTTACAATTGATCGTAAAAAGAAAAAGATTATCGCAGAACCTAAAGTAACTAGCCGTGGATTTGTCTACATTAAAGCCAATAGACAGTTGATGAATGATTCAATTGATGTGATTAAAAAGGCAATTAACAGCAACTTCGAGCACAAGAAGTTTGATTGGACAGAATTAAAGCAAGATATTCGCAGCGATTTGGAGAAATTCTTATATAAGAAAACAAATCGTCGTCCCGTTATTTTGCCAGTTGTGATGGAAGTAAACCAAAACCGTCATCGTGCTATGCAAAAGCGTAATGAGAAAAAGCAAGAAAATAACAAATCACATTCATCAAACAATAAAACAAGAAATAATAAAGAAAAGAAAGAATAATTATGACATCAGTAAGTCAAAAGAATTTATTGAAACTTGCTGAAGAAAATAAGCACAGGGGAGATCTTGCTGCGGCAATTCAAAATTTAGAAGAAGCATTGCGAGGAGAGCATTCATTAGATGTGATCTTGGAGCTTTGTGATCTCTATTGTGCAAATAAACAAGAAGATCAGGCCTATGCTTTAATTAAAGAAGAGCCTGATCTTTTTTCTAATAAGCAAGTATATCGGATGTATTGTAAAGTTTTAAAGGAAAATAACTTTTTAATAGAAGCTTTACAGTTAAAAGAAATTACAGGGTTAGAATTACCTTTTAAGGTGCAGCCTGTTTCTGAAGAAAAGCAACAGCAAATTATGCAGTCTTTTAAGGCAAAAAAGCAGGTTAACCAAATGGATTATGAAAGCTTGCATAAATTAAATTTGGTTAATTTTACAACTTTTGCTCAAAGTATTTTATTAGAACCTATTTCAGAATTCGCTGTGCGCTTATCTCTTTGTGAAGATCTTATTAGACTAAAGTTGAAAGATAAATTTAAAGTGTGGGTTCTGGATGATTTAACCGAATTTATTCCTGCAGATACTTTGCTTTTAGAAAAAGCCCCTAAATACAAAGAGATAATTTCAGCTATTGGGGCTAAATTTAGTCATAATCCTAGTCAATTACCGCTTATGATTGGTGAAACCAATTTAGTATTAGGTAGTTTGTACCCTAAGCTAGATGATTATGTAGATGAACCTGATAGTTTTGCTAGCGATTTGGTAGCTTATTTGCAACAAAGAAATGGCAGAACTCATCAAGATTTATTTGAAAAAATTTATCGAAAATTTACAAATTAAAAAATAGGTAAAAAAGGTTTACATTTTCAAAGTATTTAGTATAATTAGCAAAGGATATTTTCGTTAGGCAATTTAGCTTAAGCTTTTTTACTAGGCAATTGCCGAAGAAAGTAGTACAATATTCAACAGAGAATTATCCGTTAACTTATCTCAACGGACTTCTTGCAAATTTACAGGAGGGTCATTTTAATGGCAGAAAAAGAACATTACGTTAGAACTAAGCCACACGTAAACATTGGTACTATCGGTCACGTTGACCACGGTAAGACCACTTTAACTGCGGCTATTACTACTGTTTTAGCTGACAAGGGTTTGGCTAAGGCTGAAGATTACTCACAAATCGATGCTGCACCAGAAGAAAAGGAACGTGGTATCACTATTAACACCGCCCACGTAGAATACGAAACTGAAAATCGTCACTACGCTCACATGGACGCTCCAGGCCACGCCGACTACATCAAGAACATGATTACCGGTGCTGCACAAATGGATGGTGCTATCTTAGTTGTTGCTGCAACTGATGGTCCTATGCCACAAACTCGTGAACACATTTTGCTTGCTCGTCAAGTTGGTGTTAACTACATCGTAGTATTCTTAAACAAGTGCGATTTGGTTGACGACCCAGAATTGATCGACTTGGTTGAAATGGAAGTTCGTGACTTGTTAACTGAATACGATTATCCTGGTGACGATATTCCAGTTGTTCGTGGTTCAGCTTTGAAGGCTTTACAAGGCGACAAGGAAGCTCAAGAACAAATTCTTAAGTTGATGGACGTCGTTGATGAATACATCCCAACTCCAGAACGTCAAACTGACAAGCCATTCTTAATGCCAGTTGAAGACGTATTCACTATCACTGGTCGTGGTACTGTTGCTTCAGGTCGTATCGACCGTGGTACTGTTAAGGTCGGCGATGAAGTCGAAATCGTTGGTTTGGTAGACAAGGTTCTTAAGTCAGTTGTTACTGGTTTGGAAATGTTCCACAAGACTTTGGACTTAGGTGAAGCCGGCGATAACGTTGGTGTATTGCTTCGTGGTATTGACCGTGACCAAGTTGTTCGTGGTCAAGTATTGGCTGCTCCAGGCTCAATCCAAACCCACAAGGAATTCAAGGCTCAAGTTTATGTCTTGAAGAAAGAAGAAGGTGGACGTCACACTCCATTCTTCTCAGACTACCGTCCACAATTCTACTTCCACACCACTGATATTACTGGTGAAATTGAATTGCCAGAAGGTACTGAAATGGTTATGCCTGGTGATAACACTGAATTCACTGTTACTTTGATTAAGCCAGCTGCCATCGAAAAGGGTACTAAGTTCACCATCCGTGAAGGTGGTCGTACCGTTGGTGCCGGTCAGGTTACTGAAATCCTTGACTAATTTCTAACGATATAGCAAAAAAGATGCACTTCTTCACAGGAGCGCATCTTTTTTCTTTTAGATTTGTTTTTTGTGCCAGTTTAAGGTAAGATAACTTAGTATGCAAGAAGCAAACTCAAACTTGACATTGGAGGTATTTTATTAATGTCTGTAAAATGGGAAAAGACCGGTAAAACAACCGGTGAACTTACTTTTGATATTTCAAAAGATGAAATTAAATTAGGTTTGGATCAAGCTTTTAGAAGAGTTAAGAAAAACTTACGTGTTCCTGGTTTTAGAAAGGGTCACGTTTCTCGTGTTATTTTTGATCAATACTATGGTGAAGAAGCATTATATGAAGATGCTTTAAACATTGTATTGCCAAATGCATATTCTGCTGCTGTTAAGGAAGCAGGTATTGCTGCAGTTGGTCAACCACAAATTGTTCCAGTATCAATGGACAAAGATAAAGACTGGACTATGAAGGCTACTGTTACTGTAGAACCAGAAGTTAAGTTAGGTGACTACAAGGGTATCGAAGTTCCAAAGCAAAATACTCGTGTATACCAAAAAGACGTTGATGCTGAACTTGATAAGCGCCGTGAACAAAATGCTGAACTTGTACTTAAGAAGGGTAAGTCAGCTAAGGGCGACACTGTAACCATCGATTACAAGGGTACTATTGATGGCAAGGAATTTGAAGGCGGCTCAGCTGAAAACTACTCACTTGAATTAGGTTCAGGCGCATTCATTCCTGGCTTTGAAGATCAACTTATCGGTCACGAAGCAGGCGACGATGTTGATGTTGTTGTAACCTTCCCTAAGGATTACGGTGCAAAGGATTTAGCAGGTAAAGAAGCACACTTTGCAACTAAGATTCACGAAGTTAAGTCAAAGCAACTTCCTAAGTTAGACGACGAGTTTGCTAAGGATGTTGATGATTCAGTAGATACTCTTGATGAATTAAAAGACAAGATCAAGAAGCAATTGAAGGATCAAAAGGAACAAGCTGCAAACGATGCTATTCAAGAAGCAGCTATTGAAGGTGCAGTAAAGAACGCTACTGTTGATGAAATTCCTGATGCAATGATTCAAGACGACGTTGATACTCAATTGAACCAATACTTAGGTAACATGCAACGTCAAGGTATTGATCCACAAACTTACTACAAGTTGACCAATACTAATGAACAACAATTACGTTCACAATTTGCTAAGAACGCTGCTGAAAGAGTTAAGACTAACTTAGTTCTTGAAGCTATTGTTGAAAAAGAAGGCCTTAAGGCAACCAAGGAAGAAATTGATAAGGAAATCAAGGATCTTGCTGCTGAATACAACATGGATGAAAAGACTGTACGTAACACTTTGTCAGACGACATGTTAAGTCACGACATCACTGTACGTAAGGCTATGGATCTTGTTACTGATAATGCTAAGCAAGTTGCTAAGGCAAAGCTTGAAGCAAAAGAAGCAGAAGACAAGAAGGAAAGTAAGTAATAAATAAATTATTACTGATTTCTCATTAAAAAGCGGCTTTAGGCCGCTTTTTTTGATATTTAAGCTTAATATTTATCAAAATATGTTAATTTATGATAATCTATTTTGGTAGGTATAGGGAGGAAATATAATGGCAAATCAGTTTACAGATCAAGAAGAGATTAAATGTTCTTTTTGTGGTAAAACTCAAGACCAAGTCAAAAAAATGATCGCTGGTAATGGCGTTTATATTTGCAATGAATGCGTTGACTTATCTAAAAAAATCATTGATGATGAATTACGTGCAGATTCTGTTAAAACTGCAAGTCAATTACCAAAACCAATGGAAATTAAAAAACAACTTGATCAATACGTAATTGGCCAAAATCGTGCTAAAAAGGTATTATCTGTTGCTGTTTATAATCATTACAAGAGAATCAGTCAAATGGATGTTGATTCTTCTACAGAATTACAGAAGTCTAATATTGCAATGATTGGTCCTACTGGATCAGGTAAGACTTATTTAGCTCAAACTTTAGCTCGAATCTTAAATGTACCTTTTGCAATTGCAGATGCAACCACATTAACCGAGGCTGGTTATGTTGGGGAAGATGTAGAAAATATCTTGCTAAAATTATTGCAAAATGCAGATTACGATTTGGAACGTGCTCAACGCGGCATTATTTATATCGATGAAATTGACAAAATTTCTAAGAAATCTGAGAATGTTTCAATTACTCGTGATGTTTCAGGTGAAGGTGTACAACAATCATTACTGAAGATCTTAGAAGGTACTATTGCTTCAGTTCCGCCTCAAGGTGGTCGTAAGCACCCACAACAAGAAATGATCAAGATGGACACCACTAACATTCTGTTTATTGTTGGTGGGGCTTTTGATGGTATTGAACAAATCGTTAAAAATAGATTAGGTAAAAAGACGATTGGTTTCGGTGCTGAAAATGAAGTTGATAAAATTGATGCAGATGATTGGACTCGTCATTTAACTACAGCAGATTTAGTTAAATTTGGAATGATTCCTGAATTTATTGGTAGAATTCCAATTATCACAACTTTAGATAAGCTTAACAGTGAAGATTTGGTAAGAGTATTAACTGAGCCAAAGAATGCTTTGGTTAAGCAATATAAGAAGCTACTTTCACTTGATGGTGTTGACCTTAAGTTTACTGATGGTGCGCTTAAAGCAATTGCTGATTTGGCAATTCAAAGAAATATGGGGGCACGTGGTTTAAGAACTATAATTGAAAATTCAATTATGGATATCATGTACAAGACTCCAAGTGAAAAAGACATTGAAGCCGTTGAGGTAACCAAAGATGTAATTACGCGTCATGCTGAACCTAAGGTTATTCGTAAAAAGGATAAAAAAGAAAGTAGTAAAGCACAGGTAGGCGCTAATGATAATTAAAAGTAGTAGTTATGCTGTCAGTGCAGTTAGAGAAGATCAATATCCTAAGGATGATTTGCCTGAGATTGCATTATCAGGCCGCTCAAACGTTGGAAAGTCAAGTCTGATTAACACTCTACTTAATCGAAAAAACTTGGCTAGAACCTCTTCACAGCCTGGTAAAACGCAAACCTTGAATTTCTATCTAGTAAATGATGAGTTTTATCTTGTAGACGTACCAGGGTATGGTTATGCAAGAGTTTCGCAAAAGAAACGCCAAGAATTTGGTGAGATGATTCAAGATTACTTGGAAACAAGACCCAACTTAAAGGGATTAGTAATTTTAATTGATTCGCGTCATGAACCAACTAAAGATGATATTGCAATGTATAATTATGCTCAATATCTGAATTTACCTATTTTAGTTGTATGTACGAAGATTGATAAAATAAAAAAGAGCCAAGTAAATAAAGTAATGTCCCGTTTGAAAAAGAACATGGATCTTAATTATGATCATGTAACGGTTTTGACATTCAGTTCCGTAACTAAATTGCATGTTGCAGAACTGGGCAACTGGATTGAAGAAAAAATTAGTAAATAAAGAATGAGAAAGCTGTTAACTGGGGTTAGCAGCTTTTTCTTATGAGATGATTATTAGAATAAATTTACTTAAAAGAAAGGGTGCTAAAATTGAAAGTGTAGTAAAAAAGTAGAGGCTTCATCTTGGATGATAATAAAACACAGAAAAAGACATTAACTACTTTAAGCCTGGTTTTAATGATCATAACTACGGTTTATGGTTTCGGTAATGTCTCGGTTTCATACCGGCAAATGACTTATGCCGGAATTATTTGGTTTATTTTAGCCGGAATTTGTTTTTTCTTTCCAGCTGGATTAATGATGGCAGAATATGGTTCAGCCTTTCACGATGCAAAAGGTGGAATTTACTCCTGGCTTGCGGGCTCTATTGGCGAAAAATGGGCCTTTATCGGGACTTTTGTTTGGCTGGCTAACTGGGTACTTTGGCTAGTATCTAGTGCCTCAAGACTCAGGATTTCGATTTCAGCGCTAATTTTTGGTAAAGATACAACTCAGAGTTGGAATTTATTTGGTTTACATGGAACACAGCTAATAGGTGTATTGGCAATTCTATTCATGATTGTATCTACATACTTGTCTTCAAGAGGGATGACTGGAATTAAGATCATGTCCTCAATTGGTGGCTGGTTTATGGTCGGGATGAACTTGATTTTTATCTTATTAGTTTGTTAGTCATCATTATGAATCATGGACAATTAGCACAGCCAATCACTGGTTGGCAGAGTTTTATTATTTCACCTAATAAGGATTTCCAAACTCCAATTACTATTATTTCCTTTGTTGTCTATGCAGTATTTGCATATGGTGGTATGGAGACCGTAGGTGGGGTAATTGACAGTATGAAGCATCCCGAAAAAGATTTCCCTAAGGGCTTAATTATCAAAAGGATATCGTTCAAACCGGTGCTAACACCGGTAATATTACTTATGTGGTTTACGGGACTTTGGGTAAAGCGTTCGGTACCGCCTTACATTTGGATCCGCAGACTAGTTTAATGATTGGTAAAATCTTTACGAGAGCAATTGCCTTATCAGGATTAATGGGAATGATGGGTGCTTTCTTCGTATTACTATATTCACCCGTTAAGTCCTTTATCATGGGATCTGATCCACGTCTTTGGCCGAAGGCTGCAACTAAATTAAACAAACATGGCATTCCTGCTAATGCAATGTGGGCTCAAACTGTTTTCGTCTGCTTGTTAATTGCGGTCGTTTCCTTCGGTGGTAGTGCAGCTACAAGCTTTTATCAAATTTTGACCGATATGGGTAATGTTGCTGCAACCGCACCATATATCTTTTTGATAGGTGCATTTCCATTTTTCTTAAAGAAAGATTATCCGCGTAAATTTAGAGTATTTACGAATTATAAATGGACAGTAGCGCTGGTAGTATTTGTTGAAATAATTGTTTGCACGGGTATTATATTTACAGTTTTACAACCAATTTTGGAATACAGATATGCGACAGCTTTCTGGACTGGATTTGGACCTATTTTCTTTGGTTTAATAGCTTATATTTTTTATCGTACTTCAAAGAAAAAACATGGTTTAACCGATTTAAATTAAATACAAAAAAGACTCGCTTTAAAAAAAGCAAGTCTTTTTGATTACGCTAAAGTTGTAATGTCGTTGAATTTAGGTAAATTATCGACAAATCTTTCATAGGCGGTTTGTTCATTAGTTTCAGTGATTTGTGCATTAGCAAAGTTCCTATTTCTTAAATCCTCTTCAGCAATAGAAATTTGATGAGTAAAGGTCGCATTTCCAATGAGTTCAATCCAGTAATTATTGTCTTCATAGTGAACAATGGTTTTTACCATGCCGCCTGGATTGTAAACGTTGATTGGTGTGTCAAATTCTGCCATTTCTGGTTTGGTTAAACAAAATGCTAATGAGGTAGCAGACATTCCAGTTCCACAAGCATTGGTAAAGCCAACACCGCGTTCATAAGTCCTCACAAATAAGCGATTCTTATCAAGGATTTGAGCAAAATTAACATTAACACCATCAGTGAAGTAAGGATTCTCACTATTGAGTCGTTTACCGACGATTCCTAGGATAGGACCTGTTATTTGTTTTTGATTAACAAAGCTAATTAAATGGGGATTCGGCACGGCAATAGAAGAAAAACGTAAACCGGGATAAAGTTCAGGAGCAAAATCATCTATTAGACGATCATGTCCTAAATTATCAAATGGCAAGGCTTCTTTATTGAAATGGACAGGCGAAATTTCAACTGCAAAGGCAGGAACGCTTGGGGCAAAGTCATCGTCTTTTCTAACGCGGAGACTAGCATTCATTGTATCAACCAAGAAATTAGTTTTTTGGTACTTTTCACTTAAATAACGAGCGACAGTTCTAAGCCCGTTGCCACACATTGAAGCTTCACTACCATCGGCGTTGATAACACGCATTTGGGCCAAAGCATTTTCTCTGACTGGCTTATTGACTACTAATACACCGTCTGCACCGTCAAGAAGACCAGTTTGTGAATCTGTAAGCTTAATAGTTAATTCTTTTAGTTCAGAATCAGACAATTCTTGCTTCAATTCGGTTTGATCAAGGATAAAGAAATGATTTTGTGACCCATGTACTTTTAATAACTTAACCATGATTTTCTCCCTTCGTAAAAAATTGTTGATAGATAATTTTAACTGCTTCGTCTGCCTTTTCCTTCTTGGTTCCGATCATCATTGAGATTTGGGATGCACCTTGGTTGATCATGCGAGGTGAAATATCGTGATCACCTAAAGAATCTAAAATTTGGCGACTAACAACATGATATTTCTTCATTCCTTCACCAACGACCATGATAATGGCATAATCGTCAATCCATTCAAGTTGATCTGGATTGATTGTTGCTTGAATTTCATTACAAATTTGATCAATTAGCTGATCATTTAGGAAATCATTGTTAAAAATAATTGTGATGTCATCAATACCAGAAGGCATGTGTTCGTATGGCACATTGTGCTTGTACAAGATTTGTAGGATACGCAAAGTAAAACCAGCTTCTTTGTTTAGCAAATATTTATGCAAATAAAGAGCTGAGAATTGTTTTTGGCTGGTTACACCAGTAATAACATTATCTGGTACAAAGTCCTTGTCTGGAACGATGATAGTACCAGGTTGATCAGGCTCATGAGTATTTTTTACGTTGATAGGAATTTGGCCTTGAATAGCGGGAATCAAAGCTTCATCGTGAAAAACAGAGAAGCCCGCATAAGATAGTTCTCGCATCTCGCGATAAGTCATTTTCCTAATGGATTGTGGATTATCTACAATATGCGGATTAGCTGCAAAAATTCCGTTAACATCTGTAAAGTTTTCATACATATCTGCATGAAATCCGCGAGCTAGAATCGCCCCAGTAATATCGGATCCACCACGTGAAAATGTGGCAATATTACCTGATGGGGTGATACCGAAAAATCCAGGGAAAATAACCCGTTCATCAGGTTCTATTTTTACTTGGTCAAGATTGAGATAACTTTCCGGATTGACCAATGCATCGTTAGGTTCGCCTGTAACGATTAAACCCGCTTCTGTTGGATCAAGAAAGCGACTTTTAACACCTTGATGTTGCAATATCATGGCAATTAAACGGGCGTTAAGACGCTCGCCGTGAGCTTTAAAAGCGGCCATTAAGTAGCTCGAATTAGGATAATTTCTGCTAGGTAAAGCTAAAAGAATATCTTTGATAACCTTAAGTTCTTCGTCAGCTACACCAAAGAAATGCCCGATTTCTTGATAACGCATAAAAATGGTTTGGACGATTTCATCAGTATTTTCACTCTTAAGTGTCATATTGGCGTACTTGATTAAAAGATCTGTGATTTTGATGTCGTCATCGTTTCTTTTACCTGGCGCAGAAACTACGATTACGCGTCTTTCAGGATCACTTAAAATAATATTTAATGCTTGTTCTACATTTTGTCCGTTAGCTAAAGAGCTACCACCAAACTTAACTACTTTCATAACATAATCCCCTTAAAGTGAAATTTCATAATTCGTTAATTTAAAAATGGATCCAAACTAAATTAATTTGAATTTTAGCATTATTTTTTAATCTTGCAACAAAAAGTTGAAAATACTGGCCTTGAATAGAAAAGCATATATAGTATAAATTAAAAATCAATAAAAAAGTATTGACTAAAATTTAATAAAAATGTAGACTACATGTAAATCGAAGAGGCGCAACTGACATAAGTAGCAATTACGAGTTAGGCAAAACGAAGACTAATTGCGAAAGGGGAGGTTGCCGAAGCTTAAACCAGGCTAAAGGGATAAGCTGGGTCGTGATTGAATAAATTACGGACTGTCGCGGACAAAATTCGCGGAGCGCTATCGACCATTAGATTAAGTGAAGACTAATCCATTGTTTGTTTAGCGCAGACAATGGATTTTTTTATTGGGTGCTTCGCATGGATAGAGACTAGGGGCAAGATATGAATTCACAAATTTTAGAAAATCAGATCAATCAAGCAGGACATTTAACTATTGGCGGTGTTGATACAGTTGAATTAGCTAAAAAGTATGGCACACCTCTTGTTGTATACGATGTAGAGCAAATTCGTAATCAAATTAGAGCTTTTAAAAAGGTTTTTGAAGAAGAAAATGTAAAGTATGCCGTCAGTTATGCCAGCAAAGCATTTGCTTGTATAGCGATATACCGAGTAGCTGCAGCAGAAGGAGCTTACACTGATGTGGTTTCAGATGGAGAGTTATATACAGCCTTGAAAGCACATTTTCCAGTAGAGAAAATCAGTTTTCACGGTAATAATAAGTCCAAGTCAGAACTTGAAATGGCCGTTAAAAATCATGTGGGCAAAATTATTGTTGATAATTTTCATGAAATTAAGTTATTGGATCAGGTTTTACGTGAACAAGATACCAAAATTGATGTCATGTTAAGAATTACGCCAGGCATTTCAGCTCATACACATGAATATGATCAAACAGGTCAGGTCGATAGTAAATTTGGTTTTGACTTAGAATCTGGTCAAGCCGATTTAGCCTTAGAACAAGTTTTAGCTAACTCAAGAATGAATATGATCGGGCTACATGCTCATATTGGATCACAAATTTTTGAATTGAATGGTTTTGAAATGGCTGCTAAAAAATTAATGGAAATTGCTGAAAATTGGCGTAGTCAATATGGTTATACTGCTCAAGTAATTAATGTCGGCGGTGGCTTTGGTATTAAATATACTGCAGAAGATAATCCATTAAAGCCAGAAGAATTTGTTAGGGCAATTGTTAAAACTATCAAAGAAGAAGCTAAGAATGCCTCATTTCCACTTCCAGAAATTGATATTGAACCTGGTCGCTCTATCGTAGGACCAGCCGGTTATAACTTATATACAACAGGGAGTCGCAAAATTGTTCCAGGTCATCGTCCATATGTAACTGTAGATGGCGGTATGGGTGATAATATTCGTCCAGCTCTATATGATGCAAAATATGAAACAGTTTTGGCTACTGATCCTCGAGCTGAATTGACTGAACATGTCAGAATCGCTGGTAAATATTGTGAAAGTGGTGACATCTTAGCTGAAGATCAAGCACTTCCAGCAACTAAATCAGGCTCACTTTTAGCAATGCTTGATACTGGAGCATATGGTTATTCAATGGCTTCAAATTATAACCGCAATGCTCGTCCAGCTGTTGTTTTTGCAGAAAAGGGCAAGGCTCAACTAGTCATTAAACGAGAAAGTCTAGAAGATTTAGTTCATTTAGATCAACCATATAATAATGAAGATTAATTTTTAAAGGGGAAAGATTATGACGAAATTAGATGCAAAAAGTATTATCAATTATATTGGCAATGCTCCTAAAAAAACGCCAGTTAAGGTCTTTATTAAGGGACGACTTGATCAAATCAAGTTTCCAGAAGGAATCGACAATTTCACTGAAGCACATTCCGGAGTGATTTTTGGTGATTGGAAAGATGTTGAACCATTTTTAAAAGAAAATTACAACAAGATTCAAGATTATCGTATTGAGAATAATGCTAGAAATTCAGCTGTGCCTCTGATTGATATGAAGAAATTTGATGCGCGAATTGAGCCAGGTGCTATTATTCGAGATCAGGTAGCTATTGGTAAAAATGCAGTCATCATGATGGGTGCGATTATTAATATCGGTGCTGAAATAGGTGATGATACCATGATTGATATGGGGGTTGTTTTAGGTGGACGTGCAATCGTCGGCAAGCATTGCCATATCGGTGCAGGCAGCGTTTTAGCAGGCGTAATTGAACCAGCTTCTGCTACTCCAGTTAAGATTGACGACAACGTAGTAATGGGTGCTAATGCAGTAGTTATCGAAGGTGTCCATGTTGGTGAAGGTGCCGTAATTGCCGCTGGTGCAGTCGTAACTCATGATGTAGCACCACATACGATGGTAGCTGGCGTTCCTGCTAAAGTAATTAAAAAGGTTGACGATCAAACTGAGAGCAAGACAGGACTAGAAGATAACTTGAGAAAGATTTAATTATGGCAGTTTTAACTGAAAGCGGGCTAATTCAAATTAGAAGGCATTTGCATGAAATTCCTGAATTAGCTTTACAAGAAAAAGAGACACATGATTATTTACTAGAAGTAATTAAGGGATTTAATTCAGAGTTTTTAACTGTAAAAGTACCAGAAGAATTAACAACAGCGATTTTGGTACTAATTAAAGGAAGCAATCCGCAAAGAACAATTGGTTATCGGACCGATATTGATGCGTTACCAGTTGAGGAGAAAACAGATTTACCTTTTTCGTCAAAGCATTCAGGAGTTATGCATGCCTGTGGTCATGATATTCACATGAGTGTTGCATTAGGACTACTTAGTTATTTCAGTGAAAATCAGCCTAAGGATAATATGCTGTTCTTTTTCCAGCCAGCTGAAGAAAGTGAAAGTGGCGGTAAAAAAGCATATGAAAGAGGAATCTTTCAGGGGAAGTTTAAACCTGATGAATTCTATGGCTTGCATGATAACCCTGAATTACCGGCTGGAACAATTGGTTGTCGTGAAGGTACATTATTTGCAGGAACTACTGAAGTTAACATTGATTTGGTTGGTAAGGGCGGTCATGCGGCTTTTCCGCAGAATGCTAATGACACTGTGGTGGCTACTGCTAGTCTAATTATGCAAATACAAACGGTTATTTCACGAAGTATCGATCCAATTCAAAGCGGTGTTATCACTTTGGGTAAGGTTAGAGCTGGAACTATTAGAAATGTAATCGCTGGACAGACTCGGATTGAAGGAACAATTCGCGGATTAACGCAAAAAATGATTCTGCAAATTGATCAACGGTTGCGTGATCTATGTGAAGGTATAGCTCGTAGCTATAACATGAAAGTAAATCTTGAGTTAAATCAGGGTGGTTATTGGCCAGTAGAAAATAATCCAGAGCTAACTAAAAACTTCATTAATTATATGAAGAATAATCCGGAAGTGGATTTTGTTGAAACTAAGCCAAAAATGACAGGAGAAGATTTTGGCTTCTTACTTGCCAAATTTCCAGGAACAATGTTTTGGCTAGGTGTTGGTGATCCAAATTCACAGCTGCATTCAGCAACTTTGAATCCAGACGAAAAGAGTATTATGCGTGGAGTTAACGCAATTAAGGGATTTTTAATCGATAGAATGGGGAACTAATATGGCTACATTAATTGATGCAGATTTATTGACGGCAATTGTGACGCCATTTGATGAGAATAAAAAGATTGATTTTGATAGTTTGGAAAAATTAACCAATTACTTAATTGAGCGAGGCTGTAATGGCTTTGTGATAGGTGGTACGACCGGTGAAACCCCGACTTTGACTCATGATGAAAAGATCGAATTGTATAAACACTTTGGTCAAATCGTTAATGGCCGTGCTGTTGTGATTGCCGGAACTGGTAGCAATAATACTGCTGAAACAATTAAATTTACCAATGAAGTGGCAGAAATTGACGGCATTGATTATGCATTGGTTGTTGTACCGCCATATAATAAGCCAAATCAACGCAGCATGGTTGCTCACTTTACTGCAGTGAATGACAACGTTAAGATGCCAATTTTAATCTACAATATTCCAGGCAGAACCGGCGTCAAGATGGAAAAAGAGACGGTTGTTCAATTATCTAAATTAGATAATATTAAGGGAATTAAGCAATGTGCATCCCTTGAAGAAATGGAATACATCATCGATCATAAAGCAGCAGATTTTCAAGTCTTTACCGGAGAAGATACCCAAGCCTTAACTGCAAGATTGCTCGGAGCAAATGGTGTCGTTTCCGTAGCCTCTCATATTTATACTAAAGAAATGCGCCGGATGTATGATGCTTTATATGAAGGAAAATATCCCGAAGCAGCAAGAATTCAACGTTGGTTAACGCCTAGAATGCAAGCTCTGTTCATGTATCCATCTCCATCACCAGTAAAGGCAGTTTTAAATGCAC
Organism: Lactobacillus sp. UMNPBX6; assembly: GCF_002553975.1. Classification (NCBI taxonomy): domain Bacteria; kingdom Bacillati; phylum Bacillota; class Bacilli; order Lactobacillales; family Lactobacillaceae; genus Lactobacillus; species Lactobacillus sp. UMNPBX6. The sequence goes on along the minus strand of NZ_PCZD01000015.1, from coordinate 5,096 downwards.
AAGGTTTTGAAACAGGAGATTGTCGTTTGCCTTTAGTTGCCTTGAATGATGAAGAAAAAGTAACTTTAGCCCAGCATTTAGGCTTAGAAGATAAAGCCTTATTGCAAAAATTGCCACTAGATTTAGGAAAGGACCTTGAAAATGACTAAAAAAGTATTAATTGCAGGTTTTACGGGGGCCATGGGGCAAAAAGCCGTGAATTTAGTTAACAATATGCCAGGTTTTGAAGTAGTTGCAGGACTTTCTCCAATTGCCGAAAATAATCCTGAACAATATCATTTGCCTGCAGACGCTAAAATTTTTAAGAGCCTAACAGAAATTCCTGATCATTTAGCAGACTTTTGGATCGACTTTACTACACCTAAGGCAGTATATGACAATGTAAAATTTGCATTGCAACATCATATTAGACCAATAGTAGGTACTACCGGTATGAGTGATGAGCAAGAAGCAGAACTGATTGAACTTTCAAGAAAAGAAAAAGTAGGCGGTCTGATTGCTCCTAATTTTGGAATGTCTGCAGTTTTGTTGATGAAATTTGCAAAAGAAGCTGCTAAATATTTCCCAGATGTTGAAATTATTGAAATGCATCACGCTGATAAAAAAGATGCTCCGTCCGGAACGGCGCTTGCTACAGCTAAGATGATTGCTGAAAATCGTCCTGAACATCAAACAGCACCAGATGAAGTGGAAACCTTGAAAAATGTTCGCGGTGGTGATTATCAAGGAATCAAGATTCATTCAGTTCGTCTGCCTGGCTATATTGCACATGAACAAGTATTATTTGGGGGACCAGGTGAAGCATTAACTATTCGTCAAGATTCATTTGATCGTGGCTCATTTATGAGCGGAGTAAAAGTGGCGTTAGAAAAAGTTGACCAATTAGATGAATTAGTAATTGGTTTAGAAAATATCCTTTAAAGACAAAGGGAGGAAAGATTATGCCGGAATTAGCTAATGATTTAGGTTTTAGCCAAAAAGTACAAAATGTCAAAGCTTCAGGAATTAGAATCTTTGATAATAAGGTTTCAACTATTCCAGGAATCATCAAATTAACTTTAGGCGAGCCTGATATGAATACGCCTGAACATGTTAAAGAAGCCGCAATTAAAAGCATCCAAAATAATGATTCACACTATGCTCCTCAAAAAGGAAAATTAGAATTGCGACAAGCTATTAGCAACTATTTAGATAAGACTATCGGCGTTAAATACGATCCAGAAACAGAAATTGTAGTTACAGTTGGTGCTACAGAAGCGATCAACGCTGCACTTTTTGCTATTACTAATCCTGGTGACAAGATAGCTATTCCAACGCCAGTCTTTTCATTATATTGGCCAGTTGCTACTTTAGCCGATGCCAGTTACGTGTTGATGAACACAACTGCAGATAATTTCAAATTAACGCCGCAAAAATTGACTGAGACTATTAAAGAAAATCCGACAATTAAAGCCGTGATTTTAAATTATCCAACTAATCCAACAGGCGTGGAATATACAGAAGATGAAATTAAGGCTTTGGCTAAGGTAATTGAAGAAAATCATTTGTACGTTATTACTGATGAAATTTACAGTACTTTGACTTATGGTGTTGAGCATCATTCTATTGCTAGTTTGATTCCTGAGCGAGCAATTTATATTTCTGGTTTATCCAAGTCTCATGCGATGACTGGCTATCGTTTAGGATACATTACAGGACCTGCTAAAATTATGGATCAAATCGGTAAAGTACACGGCTTAATGGTAACAACGACAACTGATTCATCCCAAGCCGCAGCGATCGAAGCATTAGAAAATGGATTAAATGATCCAGTGGAGTATCGTAAAGTTTACCAAAAACGAAGAGATTTTGTCTTAGAAAAATTAAATAAGATGGGGATGCAAGCAGTAAAGCCGGAAGGAGCCTTCTACATCTTTACGAAAATCCCATCTCAATATGGCAAAGATGATATGCAATTTGCATTAGACTTGGCCTTCAAAGCTAAGGTAGGCGTAACTCCTGGTAGTGCCTTTGGTCTTGGCGGTGAAGGTTATGTAAGATTGTCATATGCATCTAGCGATGAGAACTTACAAGAAGCAATGAAGAGAATGAATGATTTTTTACAAGAGGTTGAATAAAAATGGTTAGAGAATATAATGTTGCAATTTTAGGAGCTACGGGTGCTGTTGGTAGAAGAATGATTGATCAATTGGCTAAGTCAACTATTCCGGTAAAAAGTGTAAAGTTATTAGCCTCATCACGTTCAGCTGGTACTGTATTAAAGTTTAGAGATCAAGATTTAACTGTTGAGGAAACTACACCAGAATCCTTCGATGGCGTTGATTTAGTTCTTTCATCAGCTGGCGGTGCAGTATCAAAGAAATTTTTACCAGAAGCTGTTAAGCGCGGTGCAGTTTGTGTAGATAATACCAGTGCTTTTAGAATGGAACCAGATGTCCCATTAGTTGTACCAGAAGTAAATCCAGATGCATTGAAAGAGCATCACGGTATTATTGCCAATCCAAATTGTTCAACTATTCAAATGGTGATGGCTTTGGAACCAATTAGAAGAAAGTTTGGTTTGAAGCAAATTATCGTTTCAACTTATCAAGCAGCTTCCGGTGCAGGTCAAGCCGCAATTGAAGAATTAAAAAAGGAAACACAAGATTATTTGGATGGCAAAGATATGCAAGCAGATGCACAGATTTTGCCAACTAAAGGTGATAAGAAGCATTATCCACTAGCATTTAACCTTTTACCACAAATTGATGTCTTAGAAGATTCTGGTTATTCTCATGAAGAATGGAAGATGATTCATGAAACCAAGAAGATTATGCTTAACGACATGAACGTTAAAGACATCAAAGTCACTGCAACTTGTGTTAGAGTCCCTGTTCCAATTGCTCACGGTGAAAGTGTATACTTCACTGTTGAAGATGAAAGTGCAACAACTCAAGATATCATGGCTGCAGTTGCTGACTTCCCAGGTGTTGTGCTTGAAGATGATATTAAACATCAAATTTATCCTCAACCTATTAATGCAGCAGGTAAGCGCGAGACTTTTGTTGGTCGTATTCGTCCTGATTATGAAAATCCAGGTGCATTTAATATGTGGATCGTAGCTGATAACCTCTTAAAGGGTGCAGCTTGGAACACTGTTGAAAATGCGGAATACTTAGTAAAAATGAATTTGATCTAAAACTAAAAAGAAAAAAGCACAAATATTGTTTAGTAGGCAATATTTGTGCTTTTAATTTTGTGGTAGAATATTTCAGGATTAAATGGCAGAGGGGGATTTTTTAGATTGAAGTCAAAAAAGATAATGTTAGCCATTTCATTTTTATCTTCATTTATTTTTTTAGGTAATAGCGCAACAGTTAATGCCAAGACATATTCTAATAGTCAATTACGTAAATATGCTGTTAAAACAATGAATAAGCATCATTTACGCGGCACGATTGAAATTGTTAAGGATGGACATCGTCAAACAGTTAATGTTGGTTATGGTTACTACAGACGTAAAATTAAAAATGGTAATAAGAAATTACTATATCCTGTTGGCTCATTGCAAAAATCTGTAACGGCGGCAATTATTACGCAGTTAATTTATCAAAAGAAGTTTTCACAAAATACTAAAATCTCACGGTGGTACCCAAGATTAAAGCAGGCTAAGCATATTACAGTAGGTCAATTAATGACCCATACTTCAGGAATTAATGTGATTGGTACCGAGTCTAGTCATGGTATTAATTTCTCTGAAAAAAGCGCAATTAATTGGACTGTTGCTAAGGCGAATGCTGCATCTCACACCAAGCGGGGAGCTTTTAATTATAATAATGCCAATTATGTTTTGCTTGCAGGTATCATTCGCAAGGTAACAGGCAAATCTTATGCAGCAAACGTAAAAAGCAGAATTATTAAACCACTTCATTTAAAACATACATATATTTATCAAAATATTCCTCGTTCAAAGACAGATGCTATTTCATATCTTTATCGTCATGGTAAAAACTATCAAAGCGCTTCTTATGCTAATAGATATGTAGTGTCTCAACTTACAGGTGCGGGAAACTTATTCTCTACCGCTGGTGATTATTATAAGATTCAACGAGGATTGCATAATGGCAAAGTTTTAACTGAGAAGAAATTCAATTATTTAAGTCATTTAAAATCCAAAGTTAATACATACTCTGGCGGTTTTTATTTAAAAGATGGTGGTAAACTGAAATTAGCTTATGGTAATTTTGGAGATACTCATTTTACTAATTGGATGCAACTTACTACAGACAATAAAAATGGAATTGTGATGTTTTTAAATCAGTCATATGGTAGTAAAAATCAAATTAAAAGCGTAGGTTATAGCATTTTAAAACATATTAAATCTAACACTTTTATTAAAAGATAGAGGCTAAAGATGAAAACAGGAGATCAATTTACTGATTGGGCAATTGAATTACAGAGCATTGCTCAAAATGGTTTGAAATATGGTCATGATGTCTTTGATCGTGAACGATATGAACAGATTCGCCAAATTGCGGCTGAAATGATGACTGTTAAAACAGAGATACCAATTGAAAAGGTGAAAACTTTATTTTGCGGTGATGAAGGTTATCAGACTCCAAAAATAGAGACAAGAGCTGCAATTTTTAAAGATGATCAGATTTTATTAGTTCATGAGAAACTATCTGACGATTGGTCACTTCCGGGTGGTTGGTGTGAAGCCAATCTTTCTACAGAAGAAAACTGTATTAAGGAAGCAAAAGAAGAATCAGGTAGAGATGTCAAACCAATTAAATTGATCGCTTTACAAGATCGAAATAAACATAATAAGCCAATTCGAGCTACTGGAATTATAAAAGCTTTTTATTTGTGCAAGGTAATAGGTGGCGAATTCGAAAAGAACATTGAAACTACAGATTGTCGTTACTTTTCATTAAATAATCTGCCTAAGTTATCACTTGGTCGAAATACGCCTGAACAAATAAAGATGTGTTATGAGGCATCCAAAGATCCCAATTGGCAAACTGTTTTTGATTAACGAAAAAGCAAGATGGAAAAATCCCAATGTCATTAAGTTAAGACATTGACAATTAATATTAGACTTTTAAAGCACTGAT
>NZ_PCZD01000157.1:0-203 GCF_002553975.1 Lactobacillus sp. UMNPBX6 | reverse complement strand
TCTTTTGCTTAGAACTAGGATAAAAGCGAAGCTTAACGCCAAAATGATAGGCTAAGCTGCTCATTCTTTTCATGATTTCACCTCCTTCTGTAGATTAGATATTTATATTTTACAGGGAAGTCGAACGTATGTCTCTATTTTTAGAATAAAAAAAGCTGACTGCTAGGTCAGCTTGGCCCTATCCATCCCCGCATTAAAATACG
>NZ_PCZD01000156.1:0-208 GCF_002553975.1 Lactobacillus sp. UMNPBX6 | reverse complement strand
AGAAGAGTATTCAGACAAGAAGTACTATATTCCTTATACCATGTACGAAAAGGAAAAGACCAGAAAGTATCGCAACGATCCAACTAAGCTGGCTAACTGGTTCTATGATGAAAAAGATGATTATTACCTTGATCAAAATGGCGTCAGATTCAACTTCAAATATTATAGTCAACGTAAAGATCGATCGACTGGTCAGGTTCGTGATTTT
>NZ_PCZD01000155.1:0-213 GCF_002553975.1 Lactobacillus sp. UMNPBX6 | reverse complement strand
CTTCAACCTTCTGATTCGTAGTCAGACACTCTATCCAGTTGCGCTAAGGGCGCATCATCAATGCCGGGGATCGGAGTCGAACCGATACGGTTGAAACCAACCGCGGGATTTTAAGTCCCGTGCGTCTACCAATTCCGCCACTCCGGCGTGTTGATGAAAGCGGAAGACGGGATTCGAACCCGCGACCCCCACCATGGCAAGGTGATGTTCTAC
>NZ_PCZD01000154.1:0-217 GCF_002553975.1 Lactobacillus sp. UMNPBX6 | reverse complement strand
ATCACCTTGCCATGGTGGGGGTCGCGGGTTCGAATCCCGTCTTCCGCTCCAAGATGAAGAGCTCACGAATGTGAGCTTTTTTTGTGCCTAAAATAAATTTATCTTTTTTGATAAAAAGGTCTTGCAAAGAAAAATGTATTTGCTATAATAGTACCTGTTGTCGCGGAAGTAGTTCAGTGGTAGAACATCACCTTGCCATGGTGGGGGTCGCGGGTTC
>NZ_PCZD01000153.1:0-220 GCF_002553975.1 Lactobacillus sp. UMNPBX6 | reverse complement strand
AAAAAATCAATTTACGAGAAAGATCTATTTACACAAAAGATTTGACAGTTTCCAATATTTATTCTCATCTTGCTCTAATTGTGTTTCTTAAACAAATACATAGCTATATTTTCTAACGCGTGGTGCTAGTTAAATCGTTCTAGACAATAAGCCAAATTATAAGCTAAAATTGCAATTTCCAACCGGCTTTGAAAGCCTATCAGACTACGTGCTCGATTGT
>NZ_PCZD01000152.1:0-235 GCF_002553975.1 Lactobacillus sp. UMNPBX6 | reverse complement strand
AGGTTTGCTTGTTCTTCAGTAAGCTTGTTAGTATTTAATTTCTTCATAGACAATATATCCTTTCTGTTTTATCAATACACTATAAGTATACATCGATTTAATAGCAGGTGTTAGGGATTTGCTTACATCCTGATTTTTATTTAACAAAATGCTTTTATTACTATAAATAAGCAAAATTAAATTTTGGCGGATTGTAAAATCAAATTGAACACTTCGTTCAAATATTAAAAAAAGT
>NZ_PCZD01000151.1:0-246 GCF_002553975.1 Lactobacillus sp. UMNPBX6 | reverse complement strand
ATCGAAGCAATTATCATGCTAAGCACTACTTAGCTGTTAGACAATATCAAACAATATCTTTTGCCTTTTCTGCTCTTAATAGCTATGAAGTCCAACTGGCAGAAACAGTAGTCATCAATAATGAATTATTGGCTAAGCCTAAGAATATTCGTGATGCTTATAGCTTTTTACGCGTTAAAGAAATTGATAGCCTCGCTCTTGCCAATGCGATTCAGAACTACCAGAAGGCTTGGAGCAACTATCGCA
>NZ_PCZD01000150.1:0-250 GCF_002553975.1 Lactobacillus sp. UMNPBX6 | reverse complement strand
CTCTATTTTCTAAATCACTTTAACTTGTTGGAACTTTTCGTTCCCTCATTCCTTATATCTTTATTATATAACATGAGTTATATAATACAAGGGTAAAATAAAACTTTTTTTAAAAAGAAAATAGATGGTGCAAAAGCTTGCTATAATAACTTTTATGCTAAGTTTTGACTAGAAAAATCGCAAAAATAAAAAAACCGTAAATTGCAATAATAAATTGAACACTTAAGCTGCTTGATAGATATGATCCAAT
>NZ_PCZD01000014.1:0-36577 GCF_002553975.1 Lactobacillus sp. UMNPBX6 | reverse complement strand
ACAAACTAATTAAAAATAAAATTTACAATTTACATTGACTTATCACCACATGACTCATAGATTAGATATTTATATTTTACAGGATAAGCGAACATATGTCTCTATTTTTTAATAAAAAAGCTGACTGCTAGGTCAGCTTGGCCCTATCCATCCCCGCATTAAAATACGGGGATTTTCGGGCGTTTTTCATTAAACCAATTACGAACTAAAAGCAATAACAATCCATCCGCATAGGCTAAAAACGGTCCATATACGGCATTAAAAATTCCCCAGAATGACCAAAGGCAAAATTAGTTTGAAAATATGAGAAATTTCCAGTCTTAATCTGCATGCTCGTATCGTAGAGTCTCTGGAAATGCAGCAACGCATCGCTGGTTAAAAGAACTGAATGCGTTAAAATTTGACTCCTGATCATCATATAAATTACAAGCAAAATAATGGTATAAGGGCAAACACGCCAGCCTACTTTATCCCAATCTATCTTTTTTATATTGACTTCTACTTTTATTTTCCCTTTTCTTACTTTTTTTCCTTAATAATATAAATTGGTCGATTCTTCACTTGTAAATAAATTTTACCAATATAGCGTCCAATAATTCCGATACAAAGCAGCTGCAAACCACCAATTAATAAAATCACGGAAACCAAACTAGCCCAACCAAAGATACTAGATCCTGGATTGATAATTTTTCTGACAATGACAAAAATCATACCAGCAATCGACAATATAAAGGAAATTATCCCAATCCAAACTGATAAATTTAAAGGTGCTTGTGAAAAGTCGGCAATTCCACTTAATGCATACTTGAATAGCTTCTTGGTCGTCCAATCAGTATCGCCAGCAACACGCTTTACATTATGGTATTCAAGATATTTAGTTTTAAAACCAACCCAGGAAAAAATTCCCTTAGAAAAGCGACTATACTCGGGTATTGACAAAACGGCATTAACCATCTGTCGTGTCATCATGCGATAATCCCGTGCACCTGAAACGATCTCGGTTTTAGACATTTTATTAATCACCTTATAAAATTGATCGCTCAAAAATGATTTAAATTTACTCTCCCCCGTGCGATCAATTCGACGACACCCTACCGCATCATACTCACCAGATTCAAGCAGCTGGTACATTTTCGGTAAAAACTCAGGCGGATCTTGTAGATCTACGTCTATTAAGACTACATAATCTCCCTTAGCAGCTTTAAGACCTGCATAAATTGCTGCTTCTTTGCCAAAATTTCTTGAAAAAGAAATATAATGTACGGCTTCATTTTCTTGGTGCAGCTTTTGCATCTCCTGCAAGGTATGATCACGAGAACCATCATCGACAAACCAATACTCGGCTTTGACTGGCATATCATGCAATACTTTTTGCACCGCTGGATAAAACAGGAGTAATGACTCCTGCTCGTTATAGCACGGCACCACAATTGACAATTTTTTCATTCTACTTCCCGACTTTTCTAAAAGTAATTATTTTATTAATAATAAACTGAATTAGTGTAGCAACAAAAGTCGCTACCGCCTTCAGGATTAAGTGAGGGTAACCTAGTTGTGTAACAAAGATAAATAAGGAAACTGTGGTAAAAACAGTGGTGATTTGACCGACAAAAAAATACGAAATGAACCGTAATAAAAGTCGGTCGTGTACCTTGAAATTAGTATACGAATTCCAAAAGAAATTATTAATTATTCCGCAAGTTGAGGAAATAATATTAGCAATTTCTACATTCATCTTGAAATGCGTCAAAATCGTGTAGACTCCAAAGTCAACAACTAGCCCTAACCCCCCAATTAAAACGTATTTGACTAATTGGATGAAACTCTCTGAATAGATTATTTTTTTCATTCTCTAAACTCATTTTCCTATTTTCAGTATCCAAAGTGACAAAGGATACTTATACTACTTCTATCTTTGAATACCGGGCTTTTTCTTAATTTAAAGCACAAACATTTCTATGATACTAAAAGAAACGCAATTAATCATAAAATCTTCCAAATTAAAGATTTTATTTTTTGTGTGCATTGAAAAAACTGCCTAAATTTGACCTAGACAGTTTGCACTACTTTTTAAAAGTATCTTCAATTAACGAGACACAGCCACTCTTTTTTAGGACATCAATAACTTCCTTCGCAGTTTTGGCATCCCCGTCAAAGACCGCCTCATAATATGTGCCGAGCACACTATTAATCCCAATAGCTCCATCAACCGGCAATTCGCGTAAAAATTGAATCGCGCGATCGGTATATTTTTTACTAGCATTCTTATGAAAACAACAATTCAAGAAATTAACGGCAATTATCGCAACAAACTGTAAAGTGAACGTATCGGTGGCCGGATTTTTCTCATATGAACGAAATGCGGAATCAACTAATTGATAGGCATCATCAATATCTAAAAAGATTACAGCTTGACTCAAATAATGATAAGCCGTCCTGTTCCAATCTTCATCCATGATGACTGCCTTTACCTTTCTCTTCAGTTCGGGACTAATCCGTTTGTCTGAATGAAGCACCCAGGCATAGGCATTCTCTAGTCTAAACTTAAGCCAGAAACTAGGCGGACATGTACCTCCTCGATTTGCTATTTTGGCCGCAATTTCATCCAGCTTTTTCAGATCTTTGCGATTTTGAGCAAAACTAATTTGATTCATCAAATCAAAATCAGGATCAGTTGTATTATCAGAATTATTAACTTGGCTAAAAAAACTTCCAACATCAAAATGATGCTTTGATAAAATTCTGATCAACAAATTCGCATCAATTTCATGAATATCTCTTTCTACCTTAGAATAAAATGATTCTGAGATAACTCCAGCAGCCATCTCTTCTTGCGTCAATCCAGCATGCAAACGGGTTTGTTTTAACGCCTCACCAATTGTCATTTTCTGCCTCTAATTTCTAACTAATAAGTTTGCTATTTTATCAGCACCTTCTTGATCATGGTTAACTAATCTATTATAATACTCCGCTGCTATCCTATGAATTGCAAAATTAGTTGTTTTAGGCAGTTTTTGCAAAAAAGCAATTGCATCTTAATTTCACTGTTTTTAGTTTGACGCTTGCAGCAAATCTCCAAATACTTAAGAGCGATCTGTGCCGCCAGTTGCATAGATCGTTCATTTGTTTTTTTACGAATTACTTTATGAAAAATAGTTTCGACCAATATCTTTAAATCAGATAATTCATACAAATCTAGCATATGAAGTACTAACCAAAGATTCTCAGAATTTCAGTTATCTTCGTTCAAAAAACTATAGCTAAATTCTCTATCTCTTTCATCTAAATTGTTGACGCCGTTCAACCGATTAATTAATATCCGTACTACTTTCTTCATTCTCACATCAGCGAATTTAGTATTAATATAAAGATCTTGCAGAGTAACCACATCTTCATTTAAATACGCCGTAGTAATCCGATTCTGCAAAATTTCAATATCAGTTGATGTCGTCCCAAATCCTCGTAAAAAATCTGCTACCGGAATTCGATGATAATGCAGCAATTTGACTAAATCATTAACGTTAATTTCACTACAATCATTTTCTACTCGAGAATAAAATGAGCGATCCAATATTCCCTCAGTCATCTATTCTTGCGAAAAATGTAATGACTTCCGCACTTCTTTTAGATGCGCGCCAATCATTTTGATCCTCTATTAGCTTGCGGCAACATATCAATGTATCTTTGATAACCACAAATTTGTAAAAGATCTGTTATGCCTTTAGACATTTCAAGATTTTTGTCTATCAAAGCCGAATAATATTTAATGATTAATTTATGAAACATAATTTCAAAGTCATTAGGTATTTTATTAGCAAAATTCAAAGTCTTTTTTGCTTCCGCAAGATGTTTTTCTCTATAAGCACGGTCAAGATAACCAATCAATAAGTTCATTAGTGATATAACTACCTGAAGATTATCTAGATCCAGCTTTGAAAAATGAGCAATAATATAACTCATCAACAGAGTCAATTCACTAAATTGATACAAAGGAACGCTAATTGCCAAATCCCAAAAGTCCTGCTCTTTTAGATCAAGATCTATTAAATTAGTTTTTAATTGCTTACGAATTGAATCTGGCATTTTAATTGAACGATGTTCTAATGTTGCGATTATCAACTTAGTTTTAAAATACAATACATCATTTTTAGAAGACAGAGTTTTTTCTATCTGATGAAGCTGATCAAGATCGCGATCATTAAATGCCGAATAAATTTGTCTTTGTAGCTTAAGTTCTGGCATCCCTTCATTATCAAAAGTCTTAAAGAAATCATTCAAAGAGATATTATTAGCATTCAACATTGCGATTAGTTTGTTGATAGTGATGGCATTCTTGTCTCTTTCAACCCTAGAATAAAAAGATTCACTGACAATTCCCGCACTCATTTCTTCCTGTGTTAAACCAAATAAAAGTCGTGATTTTTTAAGTTGTTGTCCGATCGTCATATTTGCACCTCATTTTCTTACTTTATATAGTATTTGGTTTTTCTATAAAAAGCTTGAAATCTTCTGTATAGAAGATTTTTTCATGAAAGCGCAAAAAACTGAGAATCTGTCATGAAAACAAATTCTCAGTTACTTGATTATTTACTAGACTTAACAACCCCACAAACATCCTCACAACAAAATTTCACGATTGCTTGACCATAATCAGTACGATCAGGATCATCTTTTGAACTGACTGAAAATGGAGCTTGGTGCGCTTTTTCAGCTAAACGATTCATGATCTTGATGTCGGACAAACAAAAATTATGAATATTGGTGCGATGCTGATCCAAGTTTTCTGCTAAAACACGGTAATCTTGACCGTCCATTTCATTACGCCAAGCGGCCAATTGATCATTGAAGCGCAACACAATTAAAGCATATTCTTTGAAATGTTCTCTAGCTGGCACAATTACCAGTTCATTATTGTCGGGATCTTTTTGCAAATAATCTAAGGTAGCTTGATTAAATGAAACATTTTTGCGTTCAATAATTTTGTTTAATTGCTCATACACATTTTGAGTATAAGCTTGAATGATTTCATCAGTATCAGTTGGATTATCAATCAGTTTTAATTCTTTCAATAACTTTCCTGCTTGCAACAATTTTTTGAGAGGATCGACAGAATCTTGAAGATTAAACATGATTTCATCAACTTTTTTGAGTTTTTCGATTTCTTGTGTTGTCATTTTGTTTTTCCTAAAAATTTAACTATAATTTCAATTTTATTTTACCCTATTAATTTACCAAATATACAAAAAGAACATTAACCAATTTCGGTTAATGTTCTCTTGCTTTATTAGCTAAAATTCAACTATTTCTTCAAAGCTAACTTCTTAGCTGGAATCCAGTTATTAGTGCCAGCAATCTTGTAGTAGGTCTTACCATTGATCTTAGCCATTTCGTTGAAAGTATAAGTATGGTTTGGACGTGCGTAATGCTTGTTAAACTTACCTGAACGATTGTAAGCTCTGACCTTCTTGTTGCCCTTGAGTCTAGCCTTGAAGTGGACTGCATGAGTAGTAATTTCAAAGTTTGCTACCTTAACGAACTTATTTCTGCCGATCTGGTAGTATCTCTTGCCATTAATCTTAACGATCTTTGCATTCTTCAAAACTTTAACCAGCTTATCGCGCTTAATCCATTTAATGTGCAAACCTTTTCTGATCAATTTACCGTGCTTGTTGTAAACAAAGGCATTGTGAGTTAAGCGGATCTTCTTAGGAGTAGTAGAAATGTCATCAGTCTTAGTCTCTGGGGTTGCTTCTGGGATCTTAACAGGTTCTTGCTTATCTGTCTTCTTAGTCTCTGTTGGACCTGAAGTAATGATTGATTGAGCGTATTCAGCATCCAAGATATCTTGCAACTTTTGTTGAGCCTTGGCAAGTGCATCTTTAGCTGCTTGCAATTTAGCAACTGCTTCATCGTATGCTTTTTGTGCTGCGACTACTTTGGCGTCAGCCTTATCTTTGTTGATCTTTAAGTCGCCGTTTAAGACTTCATTTGCATCGTCATAATTCTTTTTAGCAGTATCATATGCAGTTTGAGCATCAGTTAATGCTTTCTTAGCATTGGCTAAAATTGTTGCTGCATTCTTTAAGTCTTCAACGTGTTGCTTTAATTGATCTAACTTTGTTTGAGCTTGTGTAGCATCTTTAGCTTTTTGATCAGCAACTTTTTGTAATTTTGGAAGATCTACATTTTGAGCTTGATCAAGAGCGTTTTTCGCTTTGGTTAATGTATTATTAGCAGTTGACAATGCATTCTTAGCTTTTTCTTGAGCCTTCTTAGCGGCTTCTAAATTATTATCAGCTGTTAAATCATCGTAATGTTTTTGGGCATCTTTTTGAGCATTTTTATCTTTTTTAAGTTGTGCTTCCTGAGCAATCTTCTTTCTTTGGGCAGTATCTAAAGCATCATTGGCTTTTTTAATATCTTTGTTCGCTTTATCAATTGAATCTTGAGCACCCTTAACAGCTGCCTTTTTATTATTTAAATCTGTAAATTTTCCACTTGTAATGCCATCTAATCTCTCAGCTTCTGATTTCAAACTAGGAAGTTCATTATTTGCTTGATTTAATTTACTATTTACTTCTTTAATTTGTGATGCATATGATGGAATAATAGTTTGATCAAACTTAGAATCAGTACTTGGCACTACATAGTAGTAATGATATTCAATCGCTTCTTGATACTCAGTCGGATCATAACCGTAATCCGTAGGAATCAAAACCATTGATAATGGGTGTGTTTCGTTTTTTATCCGTTGTTCAAGTTCTTTAACATTACCTTCCCAAATTATCAGTCTTTCTTTTTGAAGCTCAATTTTATTTTTGATTTCACTATTCTGCTCATGTAATTCTAATTCTTTAATTTTATCTTTTATTGTTTGAACTTCCTTTTGCCAGTTCTTTAAAATTAATCTTTCTCCTATAGTACGATTATTGGCATCCTGAATATTAACAGTAGGGTTATCTCCAACCATCAATCCTTTGGCCCCGATCACTATCATTGCATGACCTAGTTCATAGTGAGCTTGACCACCTTTTTCATCAATACCGTTTCCTTTAGAAAACACCATATCCCTAAACATATTAAACACGTCACGTTTCAAATTATCCATATTAGTCTGAGAACTAGAAACGTATTTAGGGGCCATGGCCTCACCTAACCCAATGCGATGCTCATTTACTACCTTCTTAATTGCAACATCATCATGCCAAGCTGGTATTGTATTTTTAAAGTCTTCCTCATACTTTTGAGCCAGTTCTTTTGCGACTTCTATACCACCGTTAGTTACAACTGCTGGCTCAAAACCAAATTGAGATCTTATTTCATTAGTTAAGCTTAATGCAAATAATGATAAATCTTTTATTTGATCATCTGTTAAATTCTTTAAATCTACAGTTATTTTTTTATCTTTATCTGAAGAAATATAATTTACTTGTTTACGAGCTGAATTTAAATAATTGATTTGATCTGAAGTTAATGCTCGTTGATTAATATAATCTTTAAGCATTGACTTGTAATAGTCAATATTAGGAATAACAATCTTATTTTGACTATTAATTTCTAAATCATGTAATTTACTTCTTAATTTTTTAACTTCTGCCTTCTTATTAGCAAATTTCTTGTCTGCTGTATCTGATGCAGCTTTTGCATCATCATATGCCTTTTGAGCATGAGCAATCTTTTGATTAGTAACAGCTGTATCGTGTGCAGTTTGCGCCTTAGCCAAAGCTTTTTGAGCTGCAGTCTTATCACCATTAGCTTGATTGATAGCATCATTGGCTTCCTTTAATGCCTTTTGAGTCTTGGCGACAGCTTCATTAGCAGCATCCAATTCTTTTTTAGCTTCAGTAATACCAGTACCTTTTAAAGCATCTTCAGCATCCTTAACAGCTTGATCTGCTTTGTTCTTAGCAGCAGTCTTATCATTTACATCTTGAGTGTCAGTCCTAACATCTTTGCCAAGATCATCAATTTCTTTTTGCTTATCTTTTACTGCTTGATCTGCATCAGCCTTTGCCTTATTTGCGTTCTTTACTACGCCTTCTTGCTTAGTAATAGCATCCTTAACCTTAGCTGGATCTTTAGCTTCATCAGCCAAAGCTTGGGCATCCTTTTCTTTATTTTTGGCGTCAGTCAATGCCTCATTCTTTTGGTCAACAGTCTTCTTTAATCCATCGACCTTGTCACTTTGTGCTTTGTAGTCAGCGTCTGGCTTTTCGGCATCTTTTTTAGCTTGATCCAAATCGCCTTGAGCTTTGTCTACGTTGCCTTGTTCAGTCTCAACTTTCTTTTTTGCACTAGCAACATTAGCCCTAGCAGCCTCTTCTGGTGTTTGTGCTTTTTGAGTAGTCTTAGTATCATTAACCGCCTTAGTATCAGCCTTAACCTCATTATTCACATTGGCATTTACCAATACTAAACTAGCTAACGCTGCGGCAGCAGCACTTGTTACTTTAATCTTCTTATTCATCCTAATATCTCCACTTATTAAAAAAATAAATAACAAATATTGTCAACTTTATCTTAATTTTGAAATTTCAATCGCACAATCTAATCTGCAAAATTGAAATTAAAAAGTATAAATTTAATTTTTTACTAATCTCATCTCCCTAATTTAAGCTCAAATAGTTCTCATAACCACACGCCTTAATCAAATCCAAAATCTCTTCAGCATCTACCTTTTTCTTATTTAGCAAGGCTTCATAATAATCTGCAATCATTTTTGCTAATCCAAATTCAATCTTATCTGGTATCTTTCGCAAAAATCGGATTACCTTTTTGGCCTCATACCTGTTATTCTGCTTATAACAAATATTCAAATAACGCACGGCGATACTGGCAATTAACTGCAGCTGACGATCCTCGATCTTCTCATTCTTAGTAAACTTTGAAATGAGCGCATTGATTATTCCTTCCAAATTGGAATACTTATACAAATACAAGGTATGAAAGAAAAACCACAAGATATCATCGTTCCATCTTTCAACTTGCCAAACGTTATATCTTAGTTTTCTTTTATCTTCATCGGGAAAATCCTGACTTTTACCTTTAAGCTCAGCCAATAACCAATCTATCAATCGCTTCATTTGCAAATTAGTCGACTGCTTTTTTATTTTCCCTAATTTTTTATAATCACGTGCAAAATAAGCATTAGTAACCAGATCTTGCAGCTCTCTTCTTTTAATTCCTGAATCATCAATATCTTTAAAAAATTTGAGTACCGAAATCTTATTTTGATTCAGGATTTTGATTAAACTACTAGCCCTAATTGCATTAGATTCTTTTTCTATTCGCCAATATTGCGACTTACTAATTATTCCCGCTACCATTTGTTCCTGCGTCAATCCGTGCAAGTTTCGCACTTGATGTAATCTCTCACCAATATTCATATTCATCACCTTTATGGAAGCCAGGCTAGATAATTATCGTAGCCGTTCTTCTGTAATACTTTAGTTATCAAATCTAACCGTTTCTGATCATGGTTAATTAAAGCTTGATAGTATATAGTCACCAATTTATGAAACATAATAACGGGATTCGTTGGCAGTTCTTTTATAAACTGGATAGTTTGCAAAACTGAGCCGAGATCATTTTCTTGATACGAACGCCCCAAGTAACTCATCATTACATTCACCAAGGCAACCAATGTTGAAGAATCATTTAGACTGATACTATTTTTGTTTTCATAGATATCTGTAATTAAAATCTTTATCTCAATTGTATCGTATAAAGACATAAAACTAGCCAAATTCCATAATGCAGTTTCATCTCATTTACCTAATCTTCCAAAATTGCTTTTTATTTTTCTCTGGGCATCATCAGAAAGATCAGCTTTCTTATTTGTCAAAGTAGCTATAACTGCTGTCAATTTTGCTTTAAAAATCGGCTCATCTTTCTGTTCTTTTTTCAACCAGGCTACATTGCGATTATTAATAGCCGATCGAATACAATGATATTGAATTTTGCGTTGCATTGACTGATCAAACACACTAAAAAAATCACGCACAGAAACATGATTTTGCTTCAAAATCGCTAACAGGTCATCAATATTAATTTCACTTTTTCCATTTTCTACTCGAGAATAAAAAGATTCTGTTACCACGCCAGCGCACATTTGTGTCTGCGTTAAATTTAAGGAATCTCGTATTTCTCTTAGCTGTTCTCCAATAGTCATACTTTTTCCCTCATTTGTTTCATATTTTTAATATATAAACACTTGAGATAAAAGTCTCGAAATCTTCCAAAACGACTATTTTTATTAAAAAAATCACACCCCTCAAGCTAAAAAAGATTAAAGGATGCGATTATTATTTATTCATCAATTTCAACATCATCAATTATTGACGCATAACCACAGTCTTGAATAATTGATTTTAAAGATCTGGCTTTCTGTTCATCACCACTAAAAACAGCTTGATAGAACTTGCCTATCAACTTTTCCAATCCAATTGCAGGATCTACCGGCAATTCTTGCAAAAAATTAAATGTACTTTCCGTATAACTCTTATTAGCATGTTGATGATAGCAACAATTCAAATAATTTATCGTAATAAAAGCCATAAACTGCAAAGTAAAGGTATCGGTAGCTGGATGTTTACGATATGCAGCATAAGCAGCCTCTACTAACTGCTTTGAATCATCAACATCCAGGAGAATTACTGCTTGACTCAAAAAATGATAAGATGTCCGATCCCAATTTTCATTCAAAACCAGTTTCTTTATTTTTTTCTTCATTTCAGGAGAAATTTGATCACTTGAGCGTAATGCCCAAGCATAAGCTAATTCCAACTTGAATTTAAGCCATAACGGAGCCTGTACCTCCCCATTTTCAATTTTTCGCTTAATTTTATCCAGCGCTTTTACATCTCTTCTATTTTGAGCAAAAGTAATCTCACTAGTTAATTCAAAAAAAGGTCCAGCAGACGACTGATTATTAATTTGTGCAAAAAATCCAGTAACATCAAAATGATGAACCGACAAAATTTTAATTAAAGTTTCTGCATCAATTGCATGCACACCACGTTCAACTTTAGAATAAAAAGATTCACTTACAATTCCTGCCGCCATTTCTGTCTGACTCATTCCCGCATGCAAACGCCGGCTTTTTAATGCTTCACCGATTGTCATCTATTTATTCCGTCCTATTTAATTTTGTTTACTTCATCTAAGCTCAATTCAATATAATTACCGCGCTTTAAATCTTCCGGCAATTTCAAATTTCCCATCGAAATTCGTTCAAGTTCAACCACTTTCATCCCTACCGCACCAAACATGCGCTTAATCTGATGATATTTTCCTTCACGAATTTTTATTTCAATTTCAGAACTATCATGTTCTTCATCCTGCGCCAGAATCTTCAACTCTGCTGGCTTAAGCTTAGTCCCATCACCTAAAGTCATTTCACTAGCAAAAGTTTTCACCGTTTCGTCATCAGCTACACCTGCAATTTTCGCGCGATAAATCTTATCAACGTGCTTATTAGGAGCAAGCAATTCATGATTTAGTTGGCCATCATTAGTCAGTAACAGCAAACCAGTTGTATCTTTATCTAATCGTCCGACTGGCGTAATTCCTTGATATTGATCCTGCGGCTTGAGCAATGAAATTACTGTTCTTTGACTACGGTCTTCAGTTGCCGAAAGTACGCCCTTGGGCTTGTTCATCAAGAAATAATGATATTTTTGATAATTAACCTCTTGTCCATCTACCAATACTTCATCGGATTCCTTAACCTGCTGTTTCGGTGTTTTTACCACATCACCATTTACAGTGATAATGCCTTTTTTAATTAAAACGTGCACTCCTTTTCTAGAGCCGACGTTCATATTAGCTAAATATTTATCAATGCGCATGAGAACCATCCTTTTTAGCAACTGATACATTCTGCAAACAAAAAGTAAAATTATCTTCCTCCAACAAGCGGGTATAGAAATCTACTTTCTCAGTATCATTATCAAACAAGGTCTTATAAAGTCTCACTATTACTCTATGTTGATAAAAGCTTGCTTCATATGGAATATTTTTATCAAAAAAAGCAAATGTTTCTGCGCATAATTCTTTATTAAAATTGTGTATATACGCATACATTAAGAAATCAATCACTAAATTAGCAATTCCAACTGTATTTGTATAACTTAAGATGTTTTCTGAATTTTTTACATAGCTTTGATAAGCAGTATGAGAAAAATTGAGTACTTGTTCTGGAGTTAGGGCAATAAAAGCCATCCCTAAATATTCATAGTTGAGGAATCCCCAATTATTTCCTTTAGATAAATGTTGTATCTTCTTTTTAACCGGTTCTGATATATCATCAGTTGAATGAGTTATCCAGGCAGTCATTAACTCCAATATATAAGGGATCCAAATATAATATGGTTTACCTTGTTCTTCAGCTTGATCAATCTCCTTTTTTAGTTGACCTAGTTTCTCTAAATCTCGTTTATTAGCACTATTTGCTATTTTATTCGCCATAAAGCTAGCATCCTGTAGACTCTTTTTATGCGGTGATTCCTGGATTGGACCATCCAGCGTTTTGGAGAAGAATTGAACTGGATTAATATGATTTGCTTTCAAAATTTCAATTAAGGTATCAGCATCAATACTATGAATCCCACGTTCAACTTTTGAATAAAACGATTCTGAAACAACTCCTGCCACCATTTCAGTTTGAGTAAGTCCAGCTGCCAATCTACTTTCTCTTAGTAATTTTCCAATCCTCATTATTTTTCCTTTTATACAAAAAATGCCAACAGATCATTCTGTCGGCATAACTTTTTACAATAAATCTTGATCTTCTTCGATCTTATCGTTGATAAATTTTTCATTTGGATAAATTGGCATTACTTCAATTCCATCCATCGCTCTTTGAATCAAGCCTTCAACATCAAGACGAGCTTCGTATTCACGAGCCTTATCAAGCTTTGGCTTAGTCTTAGGACGTGGTGGAGCAAAGATAGTACAACAATCTTCAAATGGTTGAATTGAAAGATCAAAAGTACCAATATCTTCTGCCAATTTAATAATTTCAGTCTTATCCATTGTAGCAACTGGACGAATAACTGGTGTAGTTGTCACATCGTTAATAGCAACCATTGATTGCAAAGTCTGTGAAGCAACTTGACCAACAGATTCACCGTTAAAGATTGCCAGACCACCGCGCTTAGCACGAATACGGTCTGCAAGTTGCAACATGAAGCGACGTTGTACAGTCATCAAGTAACCTTCTGGCAATTTTTCCTTAATAGTTTCCTGAATTTCAGCAAATGGCACAGCGATAAAGTTAATCTTACCTGCATAGTTTGCCAAAATACCAGTTAATTCCTTAGCCTTAGCTAAAGCTTTTTCAGTAGTGTAAGGTGGACTGAAGAAGTGCACCATTTCAATATCAACCCCACGCTTCATTGCAAGGTATGAAGCAACTGGTGAATCAATACCACCACTAAGCATCATTACGGCCTTGCCAGCAGTACCAACAGGCATCCCGCCAATACCATGAAGCAATTGGTTAGAAATATAAACGGCATCTTGACGCACTTCGATTCTAAGTACTAAATCAGGGTGCTTCATTTCAGCCTTCAAGTGATCGATATGATCAAATAAGTAATCACCAACCAAGTTATTAAGTTGATTAGTATCATATTCAAACTTGTGATCACTACGCTTAGTATTAACCTTAAAGGTCATGCCCGGCTTAAAAGTTTCCTGCATTAATTCTAAAGAAGTCTTTTCAATATCTTCTAAAGTTTTAGGAATCTTAATAGCTGGTGAATAAGTTTGAATACCAAACACTTTCTTCAAGCGCTTATCTACTTCCGCAAAAGGTGCGCCATTTAAAACAATATGCATCCGGTCGTGACGAGGATGGAAGTCAATCTGAGGGAAATCTTTTAAGACCTTTTCAACGTTGCTAGCTAAACGATTGATGAAGTCCTTTCTGTTCTTTCCCTTAGTTGAGAGTTCCCCGTAACGGACCATAACTTCTGTATATTCCATTAATTTTCTCCCAAGTGATTAATTTTAGCAAAATGATTATAAATCTTATCAAAGACCTTGATAAACTCATCTGCCTGCTCAAGCGTATTTGTTTCATCAAAACTCAAACGAATTGCGCTAGTAGCAATCTTATCATCAATTCGCATAGAAACCAAGGTGCTGGCTTCATCTGCAGTCTTTGATGCACAAGCAGAAGTAGTTGAGGTATAAATGTCTTGATCTTCTAAAGTATGAACTAAGGTTTCACCGCGAATTCCTTCTAATGCAAAGCAAAGAATGTGTGGTGCAAAACCGTCGCTTACTGGTGAAAAGATATCGATACCTGGTTTATCTTTCAAATAGTCAACTATCTTAGCCTTAATTGCTGCTTCACGGCTTGCCTTTTCAGGTTCGTTTTCTAAAAGCAACCGAATAGCCTTAGCCATACCTGCGATAGCTGGTAAGTTTTCGGTACCGGAACGAAGTCCCTTTTCTTGGCCACCTCCATCATGAAGTGGAGTAAGCATTTTGCCTTCTTTTTTGTAAAGGATACCAATGCCTCGTGGTGCATGGAACTTATGCGCTGATAAACTTGATAAATCAACTCGTGGTGTAAAGACCTTATCCCAAATATTCTTACCTAAAGCTTGAACATTATCAACGTGGAATTGAATAGTTGGATAATTTTCAAGCAAATCACTGATTTCATCAATTGGTTGAATCGTGCCGATCTCATTATTGACACCCATAATTGAAACCAGAGTAGTATCTGAGTCAATGGCATTTCTCAAATCGTTGACATTAACTCTACCCTCTTTATCAACTGGCAAACGTGTAACGCGCCAACCCAAATTTTCTAAAGCATTAAAGCTATTAGCTACAGAAGCATGTTCTACGCTGGAAGTAATAATATGCTTACCAAATTCACGCTTTTGAATTGCTGTTCCTTTAATTGCAGTATTATTTGATTCTGTACCACCTGAGGTAAAGAAAATCTCATGTTGTTTAACGCCCAACAAGTCTGCAATTTGTTTGCGTGAAGCTTCAAGCATTTGATGCGCACGGTCACCCATCTTATGCAAACTTGAAGGATTGCCCCAAATATTAGTTGCTACCTTATTGTAGGTATCTAAAACTTGAGGATCTATTTTTGTTGTTGCACTATTATCAAAATAAATCACGTTCAAAACTCCCCTAATAAAAAACGGTCAACTACTTGACCGTTTAGTGACTATTAGATTTTAGCTTAAATAATGAAAAGCTTCAATTATTTATTCTTTTTGTTCAGAATAATATGCATTTTCAAGTCGTTGATAGCTACCTGGTTCTACTTTTTCAATTGCAGTAGCAATGGTATCCAATGCTTCCTTATAATTATATTCATCGTAAAGTTGCATCGACTTCTTTTGTGCTTGCTTAATCGTATCCTTATCAGCATATTTATTTGAATACTGCATCGTTAACTCAACCAAGTTAGCAGAATTGATAATATCGTCTGCTTCACGCTTAAGTCGTTCAACATCATCAGAAATTTGAATTAATTCGTTAGAAATCTTTTCCATATTAATTCTGACTTGACTCAATTCATCACTAACATGACCAATTTCGTTAACGACTAAAGTATACATTTGAATAAAGCTGTCTGGATTTCCTGGCAAACTACGTCTTTCAAGACGGCGATAAACTAATGAAACCTCTTGCTTAAAGTGCTTAATTGAATCATTAGCAACATTTTCTGAATCATATAAGCCATCAACATCTGTCGACATTTTAATTTGCTCAGCATCAATCTCACGCAAGCGATCTAACATTTCTAACCATGAATCTTGAATTGCAGAATAGACGCCCTTGCCATCAGCTATATTTTGCGTATCAACTGTATATTGGCGATTCATGTTATTAACTTCTTTTTCAAGCTCTTTGCTTTTTTCAAGTTCGCCATGAGTTAATTCATAACTCTCATCAATATGTTGCAATTTCTCAACTAACTTTTTAGATGCCGTTTGCTGGTGAGAAATTAAAGCTAACATCTTGCTTTGATTCTTTTCGACAAAAGGACGAGCTTTATATTCCTTAGCTAAAATGTCATAAAGGCCATCGATTTCACTAGATATCTTTTTATTTTCGTTAGCTAATTCATCGACTTTTAGTTCTGCCAATAGTTTACGAGCACTATCAATCTGATCATGAATGTCTTTAATTCTGCTTAAAACATCAACCTTAGTAATATAGTACTTTTCTGAAATCATCTTCTTATAAACATTAGATAATTCCTTAAGCTGATCTTGGAAAACTACTTCTAATTGATGATAGCCATCTTTGATTTTAGGCAGTTGTTTTTGTAAAGCCGCTAAAGACATGCGAATCTTAGATAAAACTCGCTTAGCTTCTACGTGATCCCCTTGAGATGAAAGATTCTTAGCTTCTTCAAAATCGCTCTCCATTGAAGCAAGTTGATCTTCAATTTGATCAATTGCTGTACCATATTCAAATGAATTAGCTAAAACGTCTTTTCTCAATTCACGATAGACTTTAATTAAAGCATCATACTGAATTTGATTTTCTTTATTGGATTCAAGCAATTCAGTAAACACTGCCTTAGTATTGCGAGCATCTTCTAAAGCCGGTTTAATTATTTGCTGTGCTTCTTTTATTTTCTTTCTGGCTTTAAAAAGTTTGTAAGTTGCATTTTCATTTGCCGCTTCTTCAACTAACTTCTTTACGCGTGGCAATTTTTTAGTTGAAGCTTCTTTATAACTCTTACGCCAAGTATTTAATGTGGTTAGACTTTCGCCCGCCAAATCCATTTTATTCAGTCGTTTGATATCATCTTCAAGGTGCATCTCTTCGATTTCATTAAGAGCTGCATCGATTACCTCGACTTCTCGCAACTGCTTACGATTAATGAGCAACATTAAAGCAACGACTACAATAATAAGGATTACAACGGCGACAATAATAATAGTTTGAATTGATGACATTGTTTATCCTCCAAAACTACAATAATTATAACAAAACATAGCCTAAAGATGTGCAAAAGCTGATGTATTTCTTGATTTATTATTCTGAACTCTATATAATACTATTCGTGTAAAATATTTGCAGCAATAAGTGACAAGAACGTCAACATCTTGAAACGCTTAAGTGAACGAGTAACCCGCGCTGCATTGGGCGAAAATGTAAATCCAAGATGCACGAATGTTGAACTTATTTGTAATATTTTACTCCAGAAATTATTATTTTAAATTTTATGGAGGATTTTTATGTCAAGATATACAGGTCCAAGTTGGAAACGTTCAAGAAGATTAGGTATCTCACTTTCAGGTACTGGTAAGGAAATCGCACGTCGTAACTACGCTCCAGGTCAACACGGTCCTAACAGCCGTGGTCGTTTGTCAGAATATGGCCAACAATTACACGAAAAGCAAAAGTTACGTTGGATGTACGGTTTGAACGAACGTCAATTTAGAACTTTGTTCACTCGCGCTGGTAAGATCCGTGAAGGTGAACACGGTACCAACTTCATGATTTTGCTTGAACGTCGTTTGGACAGTATTGTTTACCGTCTCGGTTTAGCTACTACTAGAGAACAAGCTAGACAATTAGTTAACCACGGTCACATCACTGTTGATGGCAAGCGTGTTGACATTCCTTCATACGAAGTCAGCGTTGGTCAAACTGTTGGCTTGAAGGAAAAGTCAAAGAACTTACAACAAGTTAAGGATGCCTTAGACGCAGTTACTGCACGTCCATCATTCGTTTCATTTGACGACAACAAGATGGAAGGTACTCTTGTACGTTTACCAGAACGTGACGAAATGGAACCAGAAATTGATGAATCACTCGTTGTTGAATGGTACAACAAGTTACTTTAATTTTTATATTTTATTTTGTCAAAAACCTTTCCCAATATCGGGGAAGGTTTTTTTGTTACAATTAATAGTAATAAAGAAAGGATGATTTTATGAGTGATGATTTAAGTAAGCGCGTAGAACAAGCTGCGCAAGGAATAACCCCACAGACTAAACCGGATGAACGCCGGCGATATTTAGGTTCACTGCGTGAGCGTGTGTATGTACGCATGAATAATGCTGAAGTAAAAGATTCCAAACTCACTAGTCTTTTCTTACAACACATTGATGATTTTAAAGGCTACACTATTTTGATTAACGGCAATATTACTGATGATGGTTTTCTAGGTGATGTCGAGGCAGCCTGCAGCAAGAAAAATATTCCATTTACATTAGTTAACAATGAAACTGCAAAAACTGGACCCGAAGATTCTGCTGTTTTAGTAGTCTCCAAAAATGCTATTAATCGTCAAAGAATTGAAATTGGACAAGTCTATGCTCCTGAGTTGCCAAAAACTGAATTAGAAGCGCCTAAAAAGAAAGAAAGCTTTTGGCATAAACTTTTTCACGGAGAAAAATAATGAAACCATTAGCTTATCGTATGCGTCCACAGACTCTTGATCAAGTTGTCGGACAGCAACATCTAATTGGACCTGGTAAAATTATTCGCCGAATGGTTGAGGCTCGTCTTCTATCATCAATGATTCTTTATGGCCCTCCTGGCATTGGCAAGACCAGTATTGCGAGTGCTATCGCTGGTTCTACTAAATATGCTTTTCGAAAGTTGAACGCAGCTACTGACGGAAAGAAGCAATTACAGCAAGTAGCCGCAGAAGGGAAAATGAGTGGCACCGTCATTTTATTATTAGATGAAATTCACAGACTCGATAAGACAAAACAAGACTTTTTATTGCCTTTGCTTGAGTCAGGACAAGTCATTTTAATTGGGGCTACAACGGAGAATCCATATATTTCAATTTCCCCTGCTATTCGTTCACGTTGCCAAATTTTTGAGCTAAAGCCTTTATCTGCTCAAGATGCATCGAATGCCATTGACCGCGCTTTAACGGATAAAGAAAATGGCTTAGGCAATTATCATGTCGAGCTGACGGATGATGCACGTACCCTTTTAATCGAAAAAGGCAATGGAGATTTGAGATCTACTTTAAATTCATTGGAACTTGCGGTTTTGTCTACCAAACAAGAATTAAAAGATAATCATCAAGATACAGACTCTATTGTAATTACTCAGCAAGAAATGGCTGATTCTATTCAAATGAAGATGCAGAATTTCGATTCTTCTGGGGACGGACACTATGATTTGGTATCTGCTTTTCAAAAATCAATTCGCGGTTCAGATACAGACGCAGCATTGCATTACTTGGCAAGATTAATCGAGTCTGGCGACTTAATTTCAATTTGTCGGCGTCTCTCCGTCATTGCTTACGAAGATGTGGGACTAGCCAATCCTAGCGCTGCAGAACATGCTATATTAGCTATTCAAGCTGCTCAAACGCTGGGCTTTCCAGAGGCGCGTATTCCGCTCGCTAATGCCGTAATTGAGCTGACTCTTTCTCCTAAAAGCAATAGTGCTATTACTGCCATAGATCGGGCAATTGATGACGTTAAAAACAAAAATGTTGGCTCTATTCCCGCTAATTTAAAGGATGCGCATTATGCTGGTGCTAAAAAGTTAGGTCATGGAGTTAATTATATTTACCCTCATGATTTTGAAAATGATTGGGTCGCCCAACAATACTTGCCAGACAATCTTCTGACTGCAAGTTACTTTACCCCGAAAGGAAATTCTAAAGTCGAAGAAAGGTATAAGCTAATTTATCAAAAATTAAAGAAGATGCAACGCGATAATTTGAGCAAACATCACAATAGATAGCGCATTCAATATTATTGACAAACCTAATCTGATTGCGTATTATAATAAGTGATCTGAGTTGATCGACAAGCTTAAATGTATAAAGTTGACCGATCAAACTAGAAGACGTGGGAGTTAGCAAATAACTACCGAATCGGAATACTGTCTTGTCACAGGATCCATATTCGCTGCGATGTTAGCTCAAATTTTGAACACTGCGGGTTCAACAAGCGTCATTATGCTTTGTTTAGTCAACTCGGATTTCTTTTGAATATCAGGAAAGGCGGTCTTAAATGGCCGTCTTTTTATGTAATGAGGTTAAAATAAATGATAATTAAAATTGTAATGATTGTTTTTATTCTACTCTTGCTTTTAACTGCTTGGTATATGTGGCACAGACGAAATGGCCATTTTTTAATCTATGACGTAGGCGGTAATCCTCGCCTAACCAACATTTTAAAATGGACTTCTATTGCTTTGATCGCAGAGAGCGCAATCGGAATTATCATTTTATTTATGGATAATAAATATCTTAACTTGATCACACTATTCCTTGCATCTCTAACCATTTTGACCTTTAGTCTTTTAATTACAGATTCAAAAAAATAAAAATATAAACCTTCTAATAATAGATGAAATTTTGGTAAAATAGATATCAGGAAGAGGTGTTTAGAAAATGCTTTCACAATATAAGAATATTCAAGTTTCCGTTGATGGTTCTAAAGAAGCCGATTTAGCTTTCAGCAAGGCAGTTTCTATTGCCAAGCGTAATCATGCTACATTAGAGATCTTACATGTCATCGATACTCGTTCTTTCCAAAATGTTTCAAGTTTTGACTCAGCAATGGTAGAACAAGTTTCTAAAGATGCTGAAAAGAGAATGAAGGATTACCAAGCACGTGCTAACAAGGCCGGTGTTACTGATTCTCATTATTCAATCGAATTTGGTTCACCTAAGACAATCATTGGTCATGATTTCCCTAAGAAACACAATATTGACCTAATTGTTGTTGGTGCAACTGGTTTAAACGCAGTAGAACGTTTATTAATTGGTAGTGTTACAGAATACGTAACTAGAACTGCTAAATGTGATGTTTTAGTATGTCGTGCTAAAGAAATTGCTAATGCGTTAGAAGGCTAATTTTTATATTATTAATCAAAAAAGGTATTTAAGTTTTTAAGCTTAAATACCTTTTTTATTTATATTCTAGAAATCACCAGCGGTGCTAAACATGTAGTCTCGATTATGGAATTTCATTGATAAAATCAAACCAATACCAATCATGTTCCCTACCAAGGCTGAACCACCTTGAGAAACAAATGGTAAGGGAATACCAGTCAATGGTAATAAATCAATGTTCATACCAATATTTTCAAATACGTGGAATAAAATCATCATAATAACACCCGTAGAAATGTATGAATAAAATGCATTTCTAGTATTAAATGAAATTTTAACCATTTGAATAATCAGGTATAAATAAATTAAAATCAAACTTACACAGCCTACAAAGCCAAAATTCTCTCCAATTACGGAGAAAACCATGTCAGACCCACGAACTGGTACATATACGCTTGCTTTACCAAAGCCATTACCAAAAAGTTGTCCTGACCCAATTGCCTTCATACTTTGCCATAACTGGTAGGCACCTGATGATGTATCACCTGATGGATTAAGCCAAGACTTAATTCTTTCAAACTGATATGCTTGAAAGAAATGACTTAAAAACGCTTGCCCACCTGGCGTTACCACCATTAGAATAACTGCAATTGCTCCAATGATGACTATTCCATATAGGGGAACAATAATCTTCCACGATATACCAGAAACTAAAACTACACCACCAACAATTGCGATAAATACTAGCATAGTACCAAAGTCGTTCTGCAACTTTAATAAAATCGCTACGGGTGCAAGCCATGCAACTATTTTACCTAACAATAGCCAATCTGATTTAATGGTATGACCATATTTATCGTTATGATCCTTAACTACGCGTGCCAACATCAAGATAAATGCTGGCTTCATTATTTCAGATGGCTGAAAAGTAACAGGTCCTAACTTGAACCAACTCTTTGCCCCAGTATCCGCTGCAACACTACGATTATAGAAGAACAAAACCGCTATTAACAAGAATATTCCTATTCCGAAAAATATTGGTGCTATCTTAAATAATTGCTCTGCATCAAACTGCATTACAATTACAACAATTACAATAGAAATCAAATACCATAATGCTTGCATAACTACAGCTTTAACAGGTGAACCAATGTGACTTGGATCTCCAAGTGCAGCTATATAGATACAATATAGACTGATTAATGCCAATAACGCCACAGGAATAATTATATTCCATGCTAATCGGTCAATTAGACTTGTTTTGTTTTCAACTTTTGCCATTAAATAATCACTACTTATATTTTATTTTTCATGCAATGTAAAGTATGAAAGTAAGTCATTAATACTGCTTTCTAGACTATTAGCAAATAATACATTGCTACTCTTAGTCGTAGTAGCGCGATAACGACCTTCAACTTTTTCGATTAAACCAATGGACTTCTTGTTAGGAATAATAACTTCCCAAGTTGGTAAATTCTTACCCTTAAGTTCATTAACTTCAATATCAATATTTTCTAACTTTTTAGACATAAATCCTCCTACTTGCTATCCGGGTGAAACTTAGATGCTATAATCTCATCTTCGTATCTCTCAGGATGTGGATTTCGAAAAACAGTAAAATTATCAGGAACTGGGTCCACCCCACCGCGTATAAATGGGTTACATCTTAGTATACGACTAATTCCCATAATTAGCCCTAAAATTGGTCCATGTTTTTTCAAAGCATCAATCATATAACTAGAGCACGTAGGATAATACCTACAACTCGGTGGAAATAATGGCGAAATTAGAGTCTGATAAATACGTACGATAAAAATCAAAATCTTTCGCAAGTAATCTCCTCACTTAGTGTCGTTGATGTTTTTCAATATTCTTAAGCAAAGTACCAGTACCTAAGGCTACAGCTTCCAAAGGATGGTCAGCTGTTAAAACTGGGACCTGCAAGTAATATGATATCAACTTATCAATATTCTTCAATAATGCTCCACCACCAGTAAGCATGATACCACGATCAATGATATCAGCTGAAAGTTCTGGTGGCGTAGTTTCCAATACTTCTTTAGCTGCTGCAATGATTGACATAAGACCATCTTGCAAAGCATGCTGAATTTCAGGGGCAGCAACTGTAGTTTGTCTAGGTAAGCCATCAACTACATCACGACCACGAACCTTAATTTGTTGATCTTCATCAGGTTCAAATGCACTACCGATTTCAATCTTGATTTGTTCAGCAGTTCTTGAACCGATCAATAAATTATGTTTATTCTTAATATAGCTAATAACCGCTTGATTCATACGATCACCAGCGTAGCGAAGTGAACGTGAGGTAACAATTTCCCCCATGGACAAGACAGCAATATCAGTAGTACCACCACCGATATCAATAACCATATTACCTTGTGGTTTAAAAATATCAAGTCCTGCACCTACTGCAGCTACCTTAGGTTCGAAATCAAGGTAAACCTTACCGCCACCTGATTTTTCTGCTGCTTGAATAATAGCCTTTTGTTCAATCGAAGTAACTCCTGTAGGAGCACAGATTAAAATATTAGGCTTAGACATAAAACCTTTTACATTTAATTTTTCAATAAAGTATGACAGCATTTCCTCTGTAATATCGAAGTCCGCAATTACACCGTTCTTCAAGGGGCGAATTACGCGAATATTACCTGGGGTTCTTCCTACCATTTCATATGCCTCTGAGCCAACTGCTACTACTTTATTTGTATCAGTATTAACAGCGACTACAGATGGTTCATTTAAAACAATCCCTTTTCCAGAGACATTGATTAGTACATTAGCTGTTCCTAAATCAATTCCTATATCTCGTGCCACAATAACCCTCCATAATTATTCATCGTCCATTTTACCATAAATAAATAAGAGTTTCCTTTACTGTCCCTGTTTTAACACAATCTTTAAAACAAATTACCTAATTGCATCGAAGTATCGATAAATGTAATTACAAAATTACCAACTAAAAAGCCCAATGCAATAGCAAGAAATAAATATAATAATTGCGTTTCAAACACATGTCCTTTACGAATTATTTTTTCTAGCTGCACAGCCTTCATTGCCTGAAAAGATAATCCAATTGCAATCAAATAAATTATTATACTAATAATGGCATGAACGCCTAATTGAAACATATTCTTTTCCTTTATTAATAAAAAAGACGGATGCAAAATCTGCATTCGTCTTTTTATCTCTTTTAGTGACCTTTAGTGTTGTAAACACTAATTCTGTTCATTGCTCGTCTTAAAGCAACTTCAGCACGTTCAAGAGTACGCTCATCATGCTTTTCACGTGCTTCCTTCAAACGCTTCTCGGCTCTTTCCTTAGCGGCTTGAGCACGAGATACATCAATGTTTCTAGCACGTTCAGCACTATCCGCAATAATTGTAGCCACGTTATTAGAAAATTCAATATACCCACCACTAATAGCGATGTGATCAATTCTTGAATTCATTTCACGACTACGTTTAACCTTGACCTCACTAATTACTAATGGGGTAAGCAAGGGTACGTGATTATACATTATTGAACGTTCACCATCTATAGCACGTACATCAACGATGCTTCCACGATGTGAATAAACCATTCCATTAGGAGTTACAACATTTACTTTAAAAAGCTTTTCTGGATCTGCCATTGGACATCACCCTACTTTTCTAGTAATGCTTTAGCTTCTGGATCACTTGGAGTTACGCCCATTTCTTGTGCTTTCTTCAAAACATCTTCAATTGGACCAACACCACGGAACGAATCTTCTGGTAAGTCATCAAGATGACCATCTAAGATAAGCTTAAAGCCCTTAATGGTTTCCTTAATTGGAACATATGAACCTGGCACACCAGTAAACTGTTCAGCAACAAAGAAGTTTTGTGACAAGAAGAATTGAACTTTACGTGCACGTGCAACGATCAATTTTTCTTCAT
The DNA here is from genome assembly GCF_002553975.1 of Lactobacillus sp. UMNPBX6. Classification (NCBI taxonomy): domain Bacteria; kingdom Bacillati; phylum Bacillota; class Bacilli; order Lactobacillales; family Lactobacillaceae; genus Lactobacillus; species Lactobacillus sp. UMNPBX6. The sequence continues at coordinate 11,827 of NZ_PCZD01000014.1, read as the reverse complement.
CAGATAATTCATCCATACCTAAAACAGAAATAATATCTTGCAATTCGTGGTAACGTTGCAAAACATGTTGAACACGAGTAGCAACTTCGTAGTGTTCTTGACCAACAACTTCAGGGTCAAGGGCACTTGAAGTTGATTCAAGTGGGTCAACGGCTGGGTAAATACCTTGTTCTACCAAACTACGTTCCAAGTTAGTAGTAGCGTCCAAGTGTGCGAATGTGGTTGATGGAGCTGGGTCAGTATAGTCATCGGCAGGAACATAAACAGCTTGAATAGAAGTAATTGAACCCTTCTTAGTTGAAGTAATTCTTTCCTGCAATTGACCCATTTCAGTTGCCAAAGTTGGCTGGTAACCAACGGCACTTGGCATACGACCAAGCAAAGCTGAAACTTCTGAACCGGCCTGAGTAAACCGGAAAATGTTGTCGATAAAGAGCAAAACATCTTGACCTTCAACATCTCTAAAGTACTCAGCAAGAGTCAAACCAGTTAACGCAACACGCATTCTGGCACCAGGCGGCTCGTTCATCTGACCAAATACCATGGCAGTTTTACTTAAAACGCCTGAAGCTTTCATTTCGAAGTAAAGGTCGTTACCTTCACGAGTTCTTTCACCAACACCAGTAAATACGGAAATACCACCGTGTTCTTGAGCGATGTTGTGAATCAATTCCTGAATAATAGTGGTCTTACCAACACCGGCACCACCGAACAAACCAACTTTACCACCACGAACGTATGGTTCAAGCAAGTCGATAACCTTGATACCAGTTTCAAGAATTTCACGACTAGTAGTCAAATCTTCATACTTAGGTGCTTCCTTATGGATGCTTTCACGAGGGTGATCCTTTGAGAATTCTGGTCCACCATCAATTGGTTGACCTAAAACGTTGAATACACGACCTAAAGTATCTTCCCCAACAGGAACTGAGATTGGGCCACCAGTATCTTCAACTTTCATACCACGTCGAAGACCATCGGTAGATTCCATGGCAATCGTTCTTAAGACACCATCACCAAGCTCAACTGTAACTTCAAGAACAATACTTTCATTCTCGGATTTAATTACACGCAAGGCATTGTTAATATCAGGCAAATTCTTATCGATTGGGAATTTTACATCGACAACTGGGCCGATTACTTGAACGATTTCACCTTCACTCAAAACATCTACCTCCTTTTCTTTATTACTCTAAGGCATTTGCACCACTGATAATTTCAGTAATTTCAGTAGTAATTTGTGCCTGTCTAGCACGATTTAATTTCGTAGTTAAATTTGAAACTAAATCCTTAGCATTATCAGTTGCACTCTGCATAGCTGTCATTGAACTAGCATGCTCTGCAGTCTTTGCATCCAAAATAGCACCATAAATGGTTGAACGCGCATACTGTGGTAACAACTTCATTAACACTCTATTAGGATCTGGTTCAATATCATATTCTAATTCTTTATGTGCTTCAGCTTCTTTAACACCAATATCTAAATCGACAATTGGTAACATCTTTTCAACACGAAATGCAGATGATAATGAGTTTACATGGTGCGTATAACATACATAAAGTTGATCAAACACACCGTTCAAAAACATCTTGATTGCTGTTGAAACGATTGGCAAAACTTCATCAAAAGTTGGGACATCGGACACACCATTTTTCTCGTAAACAACATTAACGTTGTTCTTCTTAAAAAATTGGGCTCCAACTGAACCTACGGCCAAGACTTTAACTTCATGACCTTGTGCACGTTCATCTTCAAAGATTCCCATCATGTTCTTAATAACATTACTATTATAAGAACCTACCAAACCACGATCACCACTTACTACTAAAAAGCCAGTAGACTTAATATTCTTTCGTGGTTGAATCATATCAGCTGTAATACCTAAACCGAATACATCAGTGTAATCGATCTTGGCAATATTTCTCTTATCAATTGATACGTCTTGATCGCGCAAGCTATCTACCACCTGTGAACTAATCAAGCGAGAAATAGTCTTACGAACATGATCGTTATAAATGGTGTAACCTTTATCACGATCTTCGGTTTGGTTTAACTTTGATGCAGAAACCATTCGCATAGCTTCTGTGATTTTACCAGTTTGTTTAACTGAAGCAATTTTCTTCTTCAACTCAAGTAAAGATGCAGGCATATTCTACCTCCTATTTCTCACTTGGTGCAAAGCTCTCACTAAATTCCTCAATAGCAGCTGACAACTTCTTATCATCTGGCAATTTACCAGTTTCACGAATTATCTTGAGCAAGTCAGCATGACTGCTGTCAAAGTTATCAAACAATTCATTTTGGAAGCGACTAATGTCTTCAACTGGAATAGAATCAAGATAGCCGTGAGTCAAAGCATAAAGAATCAAAACTTGTTTCTCAACTGGAATAGGATCATGAAGTGGTTGCTTTAATACTTCAACAGTTCTTTGACCTCTATTCAACTTAGCTTGAGTGGCTTGATCAAGATCACTACCAAATTGAGCGAAACTTTCAAGTTCACGGAAAGCAGCAAGGTCAGTACGTAAAGTACCAGCAACTTTCTTCATAGCCTTAATCTGTGCGTTACCACCAACACGAGAAACTGAGTTACCAGCATCAATGGCTGGACGAGTACCAGCAAAGAACAAATCACTTTGTAAGAAAATCTGACCATCAGTAATAGAAATTACGTTGGTTGGAATATATGCAGAAATGTCTCCCGCTTCGGTTTGGATAATTGGCAATGCAGTCAAAGATCCACCGCCAAGCTTGTCACTCAACTTAGCACTACGTTCTAGCAAACGTGAGTGTAAGTAGAAGACGTCACCTGGGTAAGCTTCACGACCAGGCGGACGACGGAGAAGCAAGGAAAGTTCACGATAAGCGACGGCTTGTTTTGATAGGTCGTCAAATACGATTAATACATCCTTGCCATTATACATAAATTCCTCACCCATAGCAGTACCAGCATATGGTGCAATGTAAAGCATTGGTGCTGGTTCACTTGGGCCCGCTTCAACAACAATGGTATAATCCATTGCTCCGAAACGCTTTAAAGTTTCTACTTGAGTTCTAACGGTTGATTCCTTTTGACCAATAGCAACATAAATACAAATTACATCTTGGTTCTTTTGGTTAAGAATTGTATCGATGGCTAAACTAGTCTTACCAGTTTTACGGTCACCAATAATCAATTCACGCTGTCCACGACCAATTGGAACTAAGGCATCGATAGCCTTAATACCAGTTTGAAGTGGTTGATTAACTGATTGACGGTCCATAACCCCTGGAGCCTTTTCTTCAATAGGACGCGTCTTATCAGCCTTAATTTCACCTAAACCGTCAACAGGTTGACCCAATGGGTTAACTACTCTACCGATTAGGGCGTCACCAACAGGAACTGACATAATTCGACCAGTTCTTTGAACACGGTCGCCTTCACGAATATCGTCAAATTTACCTAGGATAATGATACCAACATCACTAGCATCAAGGTTTTGAGCAATACCGTATGAACCGTTATCAAATTTTAACAACTCACCGGCTAATGCATTATTAAGTCCGTGAGCCCGGGCGATACCATCACCAACGTAAGTTACAACACCAACTTCGTTAATGTCGAGCTTGTCGTCGTAATGTTCAAGTTGCTGCTTGATCAAGGAGCTAATTTCTTCCGCTTTAATGCTCAATGGTTTCACCTCTTTTAATTTTCATCAATTATTTGCGCACGGATCTTCTTCAGCTTATTTTTAACTGATCCATCAATCACGCGATCCTTCACTTGAAGAATCACGCCGCCTAAAATACTTGGATCAACTTTATTCTCAAGACGCACAGCATTTAAGTTATATTTCTTAGCGAAACCATCACCTAAACGCTTAAGTTGATCATCATCCAACTTCACTGCTGTAGTTGCAGTACCAGATGCGATCTTGTTTTTATCATCATAAAGTACAACAAATTGATCAATAATATCGACCAAGTATGCAAAACGATCATATTCAAGCAGCAAATTTAAAAAGCCTTGTACTTCTTTTGAAAAATCTTTTTCAATAGCAGTTAAAAAATCTTTTTTATCCTTACTGTTTAAGATAGGATCACTTAAAACGTTGATGACTTGAGGAGTGGCAACTACTGCCTTTTTCAACTCCACCATTTCATCATAAACGCTATCAAGTACTTTATTATCTTGCGCATAGCCGAACAAAGCGGCACCGTAGCGTGCAGCTACTTCTTCTCTACTTAAAGCCATTAATCATCCAACCCCTTAATAAATTGGTCGACTAAATCTTTTTGGTCTTCAGCAGATAAATTCTTAGCAATTACCTTTTCAGCAATAGCTACAGAAATATCAGCAACTTGATCACGTGCAGAATTCAATGCATCTGATTTAGCCTTAGTGGCTTCTTCATTTGCCTTCTTACGAATTGCTGCAGCATCTTCATTCGCACTTGCTACGATTTCTTTGCCAGTTTTTTGCGCATTAGCTTTAGCGTCAGAGAGAATCTGTGTTGCTTCTTGTCTTGAGTTCTTCAAGGCAGCTTCACGCTCGTTAGCAAGCGTTTCAGCCTTTTTGCGATCACTTGCAGCTGAATCCAAGTCATTAATAACTTTTTGCCGCCGCTTTTCCATCATTTCTGATACTGGACCCCAAGCAAAGTGCTTGACCAATAACATCAAGATGGCAAAACAAATTAAATACCAAAGTGCATTACCTAGGTAAATATGATGTGAGGCTGCAAATAATGTTTGAATAGTCATTTACTGCCCTTCTCTCTTTAATATTTAAATCCTTTAGTTTTAAAAATTTTATTAAAGGAAAAGAATCAAGAAGGCAACAACGATAGCCAAAATAGGAACGGCTTCGATCAAACCAACACCGATAAACATTGTTGCTCTTAAGTTACCTGCACTTTCAGGTTGACGAGCCATACCTTCAAGAGTTTTTGAAATAACTTTACCGTTACCCAATGAAGCAGCTAAAGCTGCCAAACCAGCTGCGATGGATGCAGCAAGGTATTTAAAAGCTTCTGACATAAATTTATACCTCCAAAATTTATTCTGTAGTAACTTTCTTACCAATGTAAACCATTGATAAAGTTACGAAAACATATGCCTGGATAGAGCCAATGAAGACAGAGAAACCTTGCCAAATCATGGCTAATGGAGCTGCTAGAATCAATGTAAATGGTCCACCAGCATGTGCTAGATCATTACCAATTAATGTAAGCAAAACTTCACCAGCATAAATGTTCCCATATAAACGTAATGATAAGGTTAAGAAATTGGTAAACTCTTCAATAATGTTAATTGGGAGCATAAAACCAACTGGCTGCGTATAATTCTTTAAATAGCCGCCAACACCAAATCTTTGTACGCCGAATGTGAACGATAGAAGCAAGGTCATCATTGCAAACGACATTGTCGCTACTGGATCAGCAGTTGGTGACTTGATAAAGACCCAATCATCAACTTTGACTTCCATAAACATACCCAATTGGTTCATAAACCAAATGAAAAGAAATAAAACAAGTGCATATAAAGATAGGTGTTTTTGCGCATCTACATCACTAACATTATCTTTGACGATACCGTTAGTAAAATCGAGTAAATATTCAAAAACATTTTGTCTTTTGTTAGGTTTCATTTCAACTTTTCTTGCAAGCCAAAGGCAGATAAGAAAAACTGCTAAAGCCATTAGCGTTGAACCGATGATCCCAGTAAGATCAAAATTCAAGCCCATGAATTTAAAAACAAATGATTTCTCCATTACTTCGTGACCTCCCTTCTCGTGTTGAATTAAACTCGAACACGTAAATCATCTTAACACCAAAAAATCCCTTTGTGTAACATGAAAGCGTATTCTAATAAATATTTTTACGAAAAAGGGATTACTTAGTTCCGAATAATCGGTCACCAGCATCACCCAAACCTGGGAAGATGTAGCCGTTATCCATCAACTTTTCATCTTCAGCAGCTGCGTAAATATCAACATCTGGGTTAGCTTCTTGAACAGCCTTGATTCCTTCTGGAGCCGCTACTAAAACTGCTAACTTGATTTCTTTAACGCCGCGCTTCTTTAATGCAGCAATGGCATCATTTGCTGAACCACCAGTTGCAAGCATTGGGTCAACAACTAAACATTCACGTTCAGCAATATCCTTTGGAGCCTTGAAGAAGTATTCATGTGGCTTCAAAGTTTTTTCATCACGATACATGCCGATGACCGCAATTTTAGCTGATGGTACCATATCAAGAACACCATTAAGCATCCCGATACCAGCACGTAAAATTGGCACAATTGTCAATTTCTTACCAGCAATTTCTTTTTGGACAGTTTTACCCATTGGTGTTTCAATTTCAACATCTTCAAGTGGTAAATCTCTCGTAATTTCATAGGTCATTAACCCACCAATTTCGCCAACAATTCTACGAAATTCATTTGAACCTGTGTCCTTACGACGAATGATAGTTAATTTGTGTTGAATCAATGGATGATCCAAAACTACAAACTTTCCCATATATGCCTCCTATAACAAATAATCTGATCATAAATATTTTAATCAAAAACGCAAAGGGTTTAAACCCCTTTGCGTTTATTTTTTATTTATTAAAATGATGTCCACCAGCAGCTTTGTTCAAACGATTCATGTAAGCCAAACTTTCTTCGCCTTCATCAAAACCTTGAACATAAATTGTGGCGATGTCGTCTTTATCGTCAAAATAACGTAATCCGCCAAATAAATTATGATCGGCATCAACTAAGTTCTTACCTAAATTAAACTTGTTTTCATCTGGCAAATCAATTTGGTCCAAAACTGAACCCAGTGCGGCAACACCCGTTTTATCATTAAAGTCAATTTGACTAAAGTCAGCGGGATCATCTACTACGATCACTGGTTCACTTGGAGCATAGTGGCGATACTTCATACCTGGAGCCTTCGGCACATCTTTATCTGCAACCTTACCAGTATTAATTAAAACTTTTTCGCCTAAAACTTCACTAAGTTCTTCTGGCGTAATCTCACCTGGACGAAGAACAATTGGAGTTTTGACTGATAAATCAATAATAGTTGATTCAAGACCCACGCGAGTTGGACCACCATCAATAATACCTGCAATCTTACCTTTCAAATCGTGGTAAACATGCTCAGCTGTTGTTGGACTTGGCTTAGTTGAAGTATTAGCAGATGGACCTACGATTGGATAACCCAATTTTGCAATCAAATCATGAGTTAACTGATCGTCAGGACAACGAAATGCAACTGTATCAAGACCACCTGTAACAGCATCTGGAAGCGTACCAGGCTTGACAAACAAAAGCAAAGTCAATGGACCTGGCCAAAAATGCTTGATTAATTTCTTAGCTCTTTCAGGCACTTCCTTGGCATAACGCTCCATCATTTTTTCATCAGAAACCGTAACGATCAATGGATTATCACTAGGGCGACCTTTTGCGGCATAAACGCCCTTGACAGACTTTTCTTTAGTTGCAATAGCGCCTAAACCATAAACTGTTTCAGTAGGAAATGCTACAAGCTCCCCTTCAGCTAATAATTTAACAGCTTCATCAAGTTGATCTTTTTTAAAAATTTTGGTTTCCATAATTTTTATTTTTGCCACCTTCCATGAACCATGCGTGGCTTGCCGGCCATGTCTTTTCTAAATTCAATATCAAAATCAGGCAATTCTTTAGCAAATAATTCTTTTAATTGATCTTCTTCACTGAAACCAAATTCCAAGAAAAATTCACCATGACTATTTAAATGATCACGAACCTGTTTAGCAAATTTTTTATAAAAATCTAAACCGTCACTACCTGCAAAAAGAGCCTCTTTAGGTTCATTCTGCAGGACATTATCATCCATCTCTTTTTTCTCAGTTGTCTTAATATATGGCGGGTTAGAAATAATCTTGTCGAACTTCTCTAATCCAATTAAGACATTCGCTTTGCGCGTTACTACATCCAAGTCATAAGTCAAGAAATTCTCTTCACTAGTTCTTAATGCAGAATCGGTAATATCACTAGCATAAAGGATCAAATCTTTAATTCCATTTTTCTCTGCCTCTTTAGCAAGAGCAACAGTGATGCATCCCGAACCAGTACCAAGATCAAGCACCTTATCGCCGCTCTTTAACGACTTAAGTGCCCATTCAACTAGTTCTTCGGTTTCAAAACGAGGAATCAAAACTCCTCGCTGCACCATAATCTTATATCCCAAAAACCAGGCGTAACCCAAAATATACTGCGGAGAAACACCCTTAGCTAGCTTTTTAATGTCTTTATTAGCTTGTTTTAACTGGGCATCAGATAAGACCATATCTTGTTTTAACTCAAATTCACTTGGAGTCAAATTAAGACGCTCAGCTAAAACATAGTCAATATCTTCAGGACGAGCATTTTCAGCAGTTTCGCCTGCCTTAATTCTAATTTTCTTTAAAGTTTTAGGCATTTTGATCAGCCAACTCCTCTAATTGCTTAGTTTGGTTATAAAGAATCAATGCATCAATAATTTCGTCAAGTTCACCGTTCATTACTCGATCAAGCTTGTTAATAGTTAAACCAATACGGTGATCAGTTACACGGTTTTGAGGATAGTTGTAGGTTCTAATTCTTTCTGAACGATCCCCTGTACCAACAGCGCTCTTACGCTTGGCATCATATTGAGCTTGATTTTGACTTTCGTAATAATCGTAAACACGTGATTTCAAAATTTGCATAGCTTTTTCACGGTTTTGTTGCTGACTACGTTGATCCTGCATAGCAACTACGATACCCGTTGGTAAGTGAGTCATACGTACGGCACTAGAAGTCTTGTTGATGTGCTGACCACCGGCACCACTTGAACGGTAAACATCGACACGAATATCTTTAGGATCAATATCAATATCAACTTGCTCATATTCTGGCATAACGGCAACAGTAGCAGTTGAGGTATGAACACGACCTTGGGATTCAGTTACTGGGATACGTTGAACACGGTGAGCACCATTTTCATATTTCAATTTTGAATAAACCTTGTCCCCAGTAATCATAATGGCAACACGCTTATAACCACCAACTTCTGTTGGGTCTGAATCAATCATCGAAACCTTCCAGTTTTGACGTTCAGCGTATTTTTCATACATTCTAAGCAAATCGCCAGCAAAAAGTGAAGCTTCATCACCACCAGCGGCACCACGAATTTCCATGATGATGTCTTTGTCATCATTAGGGTCCTTTGGCAGCATTAAAATTTTAATTTGATCTTCGAGTTCTGGAATTTCTTTTTCAATTTCAGCGTTTTCTTCTTTAGCCATTTCGATCAAATCAGCATCTGTTTCACTGGCAATAATTTCTTTATTGTCAGCAATTTCTTGCTTATCCTTTTTGTATTTCTTGTACTTTTGTACAACTTCACGCAAATCGGCTTCTTCTTTAGAAATTTCCATGTAACGCTTAGTATCATTAATAACTTCAGGGTCTGCCATCATTTCTTGAAGTTCTTCATAATGAGCTACTAAGCCCTCTAATTGAGCCATTACTTTATCCATAAATTAAAAGTCCTCTCTATCTCTGAATACCTGGGTGAAAATAATGATAGCGACAAACTGGATAGTAACTCTCATCGCCACCAATTTGTACCTGCTCACCTTCATATACAGGTTTGCCATTATTAACTCTTAAATTCATTGTTGCTTTATGACCACAATAATGACAAATAGTTTTCATCTCTTCTATTTTATCAGCAAAAATCAATAAATTTTCACTGCCTTCAAATAAATGATTCTGAAAATCATTTTTTAAGCCAAACGCCATTACTGGGATATTAAATTCATCTACAATTTTGGCACATTCCAAAACATGATGTCTTTTCAAAAACTGTGCTTCATCAATTAAAACACAAGCCAATTTTCCTTTTCCATCAGCTAGATCATGGCTATTCATCTTTTCGATGTATGTAAATAAATTCATATCTTCAGTAATTGGAATTGCCTTTCGATGTAGGCCAATCCTAGAAGCAACCGTACCAACACCACTACGATTATCAAGTCCGCTCGTCATTAAAGCAATTTTTCGTCCTTGTGCCTCATAATTGTGAGCCACCTTTAAAATCTCTATTGTTTTACCACTACTCATTGCACCATAACGAAAAAATAATTGCGACATTCCGGGCCCTCCCTTTTACTTAAAAAGTATTCGCCTAACATAGTATAGAGGAAAAAATAAATTTGTGTAGCTAAATGAACAGTAAAACCTCGTTTTCATTCCTGCTCTATGCTAAACTAAAACATAGTTTTAAAGTGAGGGATTATAACATGAGTTTTAAATCAGGAATCGCCAAAGTTGCGGGAAAGTCTAGTTACTGGTTTTTACATAACGTTTTAAAAGGTGGTACTAGTTTTCCTGGCAAGTTTGCTATGAAAATTGATCCAAACGTTCTTAATTCTCTAGCCAAAGGCTACGAAACCGTAATCGTTACTGGTACTAATGGGAAAACCATGACTACTGCATTAATAGTTGAAGCCTTAAAGAAAAAATACGGTGATGTTTTAACTAACCCATCAGGTTCAAACATGCAGCAAGGAATTGTAACGGCTTTTTTGGCTCACAAACATAAACATGTTAAGCGAAAGATTGCGGTGCTAGAAGTTGATGAAGCTAACGTAAAAATGGTAACTAAGTTGCTTCATCCTAGCGTATTTGTTTTAACAAATATTTTCCGTGATCAGATGGATCGATACGGTGAGATTTATACGACCTACGACAAAATCGTTGATGGTATCAAATTAGCACCTGATGCGACCATTATTGCTAACGGCGATGCAAGCATCTTTTCATCAGTTGAGCTCCCTAATAAGAAAATTTTCTACGGTTTCAAATTACCTGATGATAAACCAGAAAACGATCTTAAGGCCCCTGTTAATACTGATGGTGTGCTCTGCCCTAAATGTGATCATATTTTGCATTACCATAGCAGAATTTACGCAAACTTAGGTGACTTCTTCTGCCCTAATTGTGGCTACGACCGTCCTGACTTGACTTTTACAGTCAATAACATTCTTGAACAAACGCCTAATAGTTTGAAATTCCAAATGGGCAACAAGGATTACTCTATTAACATCGGTGGTACTTACAACATTTATAATGCTTTGGCTGCTTACTCAGTAGCACGTCATTTTGGCTTAACTGAAGCTGAAGTCGCTCAAGCATTTGCAGAAAACAAGCGTATTTTTGGCCGTCAAGAATTAATTCATTACGGTAATAAAGATATTGATTTAATCTTGGTCAAAAATCCTGTTGGACTTGATGAAGTGTTACACATGCTCAACACCGAAAAGGATGATTATTCTTTAGTTGCACTGCTTAATGCTAACCACGCAGATGGTATTGATACATCATGGATTTGGGATGCTGATTTTGAAGGATTAAATAAAGACAAGATTAAGAAAGTTCTGGTTGGTGGACAACGTTGGCATGACATGGGCTTCAGATTAGAAATTGCTGGCTTTGATCCAGGTACAATGAGCACCAATCCAGATTATGATAGCTTAATCGAAGAAATTAAAAAATTACCAACTAAGAAGGTTTATATTCTTTCTACTTATACTGCTATGCTTGCCCTTAGAAAGAAAATGGCCGAAAAGAAAATTATTAAAGCTGGTATGTAACGATAAAGATTCACGCAAAGTGAATCTTTTTATTTTAGAGAAAAATAAAAAGGTCTAAGCTGAAATAGCAATGTCATTAAGTTAAGACATTGACAATTAAGGGTGCTTTTTTAGAGATCGAATCATTTGGATTCGATCTCTTTTTTTGTATAAAATAAAGGCGAAAAGACCTGCCTTTTCGCCTATCTTATA
>NZ_PCZD01000149.1:0-252 GCF_002553975.1 Lactobacillus sp. UMNPBX6 | reverse complement strand
TTGCCAATGCGATTCAGAACTACCAGAAGGCTTGGAGCAACTATCGCAAGATTGGGCATGGAATTCCGACTTTTCACAAAAAACGCAGCGACTGGTCATACCAAACCAACTGTCAATATCCTAAGCAAAAAGAAGCTTTTCTTGATAACGGGACGGCTAGGTTTATTGATGCTAAGCATATTAAATTGCCTAAGCTAGGAATTGTCCGCATTGCCGGCTTTAGAAAGCTAATCAAAGAGCGTCTGGTTAATC
>NZ_PCZD01000148.1:0-252 GCF_002553975.1 Lactobacillus sp. UMNPBX6 | reverse complement strand
TTGTCTCGGTTTTTTGCTTGGATTATATTCAGTTTTCAATGTACTAGCTCTTTGATCCTTTCGGATCAATGGAGGCTAACGGGTTCGAACCGATGACCTCCTGCGTGCAAAGCAGGTGCTCTCCCAACTGAGCTAAGCCCCCAAGGTCTTTTCTTTTTTCAGCCAGACATAACTTTAGCGCTTTTTTGCCGTTATGTCAATGGGCCTAAATGGACTTGAACCATCGACCTCACGCTTATCAGGCGTGCGCTC
>NZ_PCZD01000147.1:0-261 GCF_002553975.1 Lactobacillus sp. UMNPBX6 | reverse complement strand
ACAAGTTTTTCTGCGTCTATTTGGATGCGACATACCTTCCTTTGCGCCGAGAAACATTTGAGCGTGAAGCAGTCTATATTGCCATTGGCATCAAGCCTAATGGGCACAAGGAGGTCATTGACTACTGCATTGCGCCTAGCGAGAACATTGAAGTCTGGACAGAGATGCTTCAAAACATGAAATTCCGAGGCTTAAAGCAAGTTGAGCTCTTTCTTTCTGATGGTGTTGTTGGCATGAAAACAGCCTTGGCCAGGACTTATC
>NZ_PCZD01000146.1:0-261 GCF_002553975.1 Lactobacillus sp. UMNPBX6 | reverse complement strand
ACAAGTTTTTCTGCGTCTATTTGGATGCGACATACCTTCCTTTGCGCCGAGAAACGTTTGAGCGTGAAGCAGTCTATATTGCCATTGGCATTAAACCTAATGGACATAAAGAAGTCATTGACTACTGCATTGCTCCTAGTGAGAACATTGAAGTCTGGACAGAGATGCTTCAAAACATGAAGTCCCGAGGCTTGAAGCAAGTTGAACTCTTTCTTTCTGATGGTGTTGTTGGCATGAAAACAGCCTTGGCCAGGACTTATC
>NZ_PCZD01000145.1:0-279 GCF_002553975.1 Lactobacillus sp. UMNPBX6 | reverse complement strand
CGTGGTTTTTGATTAGTGCAGTTGACAGTACTTGTAAAAAGTTTGCACGCTGTCTGCGAATCTTATCATGCAGTTTAGCTACTATCAAGCGCTGTTTTTGATAGTTTTTTGCTAGCCGCAAATTGCGCCCTTCTTTTTTAACCCGGTGCTGCCTGCGAGACAAGACACGTTGGGCATGAGCCAGTTTCTTTTTGGTTTTGCAATAAAATCGTGGATTAGCAACTATTGCTCCGTTAGATGCTGTTAAGAAATTATCAAGGTTAAGGTCAATGCCAATTT
>NZ_PCZD01000144.1:0-307 GCF_002553975.1 Lactobacillus sp. UMNPBX6 | reverse complement strand
GCTTGGAGCAACTATCGCAAGATTGGTCATGGAATCCCAACTTTCCATAAAAAACGCAGCGACTGGTCATATCAGACCAACTGTCAATATCCTAAGCAAAAAGAAGCTTTTCTTGATAACGGGACAGCTAGATTTATTGATGCTAAACATATTAAACTGCCTAAACTGGGTATCGTCCGCATTGCTGGTTTTAGAAGGCTAATCAAAGAGCGTTTGCTTAACCACATCCCAACTAGAATTGGCACAGTCACGATTAAAAAGACCGCTGACGAGCAATTCTACTTATCAATGCAATTAGGCAGCGATA
>NZ_PCZD01000143.1:0-360 GCF_002553975.1 Lactobacillus sp. UMNPBX6 | reverse complement strand
GCGAGCAGTGAATCCGGAAGTTTGGCAGCGTATTAGTTCAGCAACTACCTCTTGTTCCTCCACAGTCCTGATATTCCCTCCTACGGGTGCCGGAGCTCCTGCCTTTCAATCGATGTCTGTCTTAGAGGGGGATACTACAGTTTGGGGTTACTGCCCGCCTGGCAGGGGACAACGATTACTTGAACCCGGCATCAGAACCATGGGAGAGTTCGTCAGCAAGTTTCGATCATCCTTCGATATTCCGACTGGGCCGTTGATACTCGCCGGGGTTAGCTTTGGCGCGATGCTAGCGTTCGTAGCTGCTCATATTTTAGAAAATGACGGAATCTTCGCGACTCGTTTAGTTGCCTTATGCGGGCA
>NZ_PCZD01000142.1:0-364 GCF_002553975.1 Lactobacillus sp. UMNPBX6 | reverse complement strand
CACCAACAAGAAAATGCGATTCAGTACAGTTAAGAAAGCGGTAGACATTTTAAATCAACGGATAAGTATTCTGGTATGGATGAAAATCAATACCAGATTTTTTGTGACAAATTGTCAAACCAAGTGCAACGGTTTCTCAAAAAATACCTCATATGGGGTTTCATAATTTAACACTTTTCGAGGACGGCGGTTCAGCTGATATTGGCAGAAACTGACGTCCTTATCTGTATAATCATCAATATTAGTCCTTTTAGGAAAGTATTCCCTAATTAGGCCATTGGTATTTTCATTGGTTCCTCTTTCCTCTGGTGAATATGGATCTGGCCAATAAATAGCTACTCCTAAACGTTCTCGAATATCATTT
>NZ_PCZD01000141.1:0-364 GCF_002553975.1 Lactobacillus sp. UMNPBX6 | reverse complement strand
TTCCAACTAAGCCCCGGTCTGATGTGATCACAACAATTCCGACTTTCTTGACCGGACGTTGTTGCAACATTCCCAATGAACTCATCGGATCGTCGCTCTTCTTTGATGAGCTGCTTACTGAAATGCTATCCAATAAGTGTGATTTAGCAAGGTGAGTGATTACACTCCGAATCTTGGCGGCATAGACTTGATAACTTGCTGTATGTCTTTGAATTTGATTCAATTTTACAGTTGATACCATTTGCATGGCATTTGTGATTTGTTGTGTTTTCTTGGTCGAATTGATTCGACGCTTAACACTTTGTAATGAACCAGCCATCAGCCTTCACCACCCTTTCTATTTGTTGCTTGCTTGGAAAGTATC
>NZ_PCZD01000140.1:0-376 GCF_002553975.1 Lactobacillus sp. UMNPBX6 | reverse complement strand
CATATTCACTCTTATGCTAGTCATATTGAATACGGCTGGGGACCTTTTTCGCGCTATGTTAAAACTCCCCATGACTTTTATCGGATTGCAAAGCGAGCGGTTGATGATGGTTACCAGACAATTAAGCTTGATCCCATAGACCAAGAAACGGATAATACCACCCTTTCATCACGTGGATTACTAACTCAAGAACAATTAAACCGAGCATATGAGCGAACTGCTGCTGTTCGTCAGGCATTAGGTCCAAATAAACAATTAATTCTTGATTGCCATGCCAATTTAAGGGTTGAATCTGCAATTCAACTGGCACATAGACTCTTACCGCTAAAAATTTATTACTTTGAAGAACCGGTACCAACAATCGATCCCCATGACT
>NZ_PCZD01000013.1:0-39773 GCF_002553975.1 Lactobacillus sp. UMNPBX6 | reverse complement strand
ATTGGATCATATCTATCAAGCAGCTTAAGTGTTCAATTTATTATTGCAATTTACGAAAAAATTAAAGTACATTTATTAGTTAATGAAGTAGCTGGAAATGGAAATGCTGTTGCAGCTGACCATTCCTTGCAAAAGGTATTAAATAATCTAAATATTCCATTTAGTCATAAAAAGAGCAATTATCCTGGCGAACTCATTAAGTTGGCTGAAGATTATGCCAATAAAAATCCTAACCCAAATGATATTTTAATCGTTGTGGGTGGTGATGGATCTTTCAATGAGGTTTTAAATGGCATTAAAAGATCAAATTTCCCTGAAACACCTATAACATATTTACCTGCTGGAACTGGCAATAATTTTGCGCGAGGAGCTGGATTAACTAACGATCCTTTGCAACTAGTTAATAATTTATTGCAAGATCCCGAGCCGGAACGCGTTGATTGCGGATTCTTTACTTCAAATATAGCTAAAATGCCGCATGGTTATTTTGTTAATAATTTTGGAATCGGCTTTGACGCATTTGTTGTTCATGAAAGCAATAATGAGAAACTAAAGAAAAAGTTAAATCATGTTAATTTTGGTAATTTGATTTATGGCTTAAATATTATTAAAGCTCTTGCAAAACAGAATACATTTACGGTTACGATCAAAACGGCAAATGAAACTGTGCGCTACGGGGATGCTTATTTCGTGACTACTACCAATCATCCATATTTTGGTGGTGGAATTGCGATTTTACCCAAAGCTGACATTTACAGTCATCATTTAGATACTGTGATCGTAGAAAAGCCCAACTTATTCAAATTTATCCATCTTTTTGGCAAATTATTAAAAGATGGATCACATGTAAATGCTCCCCAATTTCACTATATAGAGGCTAAAGAGATTCAAGTTACAACTCAAAAGCCAGAGTTTGCACAAATTGACGGTGAAGATTATGACGCCCAAGATTTTAAATTAACATTTAAAATAGATCACTTTAATTTGTTGAAATAAGCAAAAAAGCTAAGGTTTTCATTCAGATGAATGATTATCTTAGCTTCTTTTTATAATTTAATATTTTCCATTCCAATCATTGGATCTATCTCACCTGAATAAATCTTTTCAGGCGTCAAAATATAATCCTCTGGTTCTTGTTTTTCAGATTCAGGTGCTGCAACTTCATCTTTTGTTTTTTCTTCACTAGTTTCAGTAACTTTAATACCCAATTGAGCACAGATTTTATCTGCCAATCCAGTTTTTCGATCATTTCCTGGCGTATTAAAAGCTGCTGCAAAGGCTCGTGGATCTCCTACTAAAACCAAATTTTTCTCAGCTCGAGTAATCGCCGTATAAAGCAAATTTCGTTTAAGCATCACATAGTTCTGCATAGTCAAATTCAAGATAACTAATGGAAATTCTGAACCTTGTGACTTATGAATAGTAATCGCATACGCTCTGGTTAAATCAGTTAAATCTTTTTTACCAAAACTTACTTCCCGATCATCAAAATTAGCAACCATGCATTCTTTAGAATTATCTTCATCGATACTAATTATTTTACCAATTTGGCCATTATAGATATCTTTTTCAGGATTATTTTGCAATTGTAAAATTCGATCACCAATTCTGAAAATTTCATTGCGTACTTCTAAAAATTTACTCTTAGCTTTAGGCGGATTCATTATTTCTTGAATAACATCATTTAAATTGTTTACTCCGCCGCTACCATGATACATGGCACTCAATACTTGGACATCATCCTTATCAAAGCCACGTTTTAAAGCTAATTTGACAATTTGTCCTACTGCATCCCCCACCAACTCAGGTCTACAGCTAATAAATGAATAATTCTTAGTCTTCTTAAATAAAGCTTGTTGGTCTCTGCCCTCATTTACATCGTGAGCCAGCGTAATAATCGTTGACTCATCCCCTTGTCGGTGAATTTGCTTTAAAACTGTAGTCGGAAAAGCATGTGACTTAATTAAATCGCTAAATACGTTCCCCGCACCGACAGAAGGTAACTGATCCTTATCTCCTACAAACACAATATGACGAGTTTGGTTAATGCTAGAAAGAAGCTGCTTAAACAAGAACATGTCGACCATAGACATCTCATCGATGATCAAAATTTCACCATTTAGCTCATTTAGATCTTCAGCATTTGCGTCTCCAATGCCTAACCCTAGAAGTCGATGAATCGTTTTGGCACTAATTCCGGTTATTTCTCCCATTCTCTTAGCAGCTCTACCAGTTGGCGCTGCTAATAAAAATGGTGGATCTTCACTATATAGCGATGAAGCAGGTATTTCTGCCAATTTTCTTAATGCTAGCAATATCCCATTGATAATAGTGGTTTTACCTGTCCCAGGACCACCTGTCAAAATTGAAATAGGATTGTTCAAAGCATTCTTGATAGCAAGCTTCTGTGTGTCATCATACTTAATTTTTAATTCTTGCTCCGCATCCTTGATAGCTTGTTCAATTTTCTTATCGCTATACTGTTCATCATCCTGTGCTTTTCTACTTTCCACCAAACTCTTCATAGAACG
This sequence comes from Lactobacillus sp. UMNPBX6, assembly GCF_002553975.1. Classification (NCBI taxonomy): domain Bacteria; kingdom Bacillati; phylum Bacillota; class Bacilli; order Lactobacillales; family Lactobacillaceae; genus Lactobacillus; species Lactobacillus sp. UMNPBX6. The sequence continues at coordinate 37,242 of NZ_PCZD01000013.1, read as the reverse complement.
GGCAATATCGACCTCTGTTTGATAAATATTTTGTAAAAAAGCATTTTCACCATCAACTATTACTTTGCCATTTTTCTGCAATTCATTTACACAAATCGCAATTGGATCAAATTGTGGGATTTGCAATAATTCTTTAGCACCAGTCAGTAAATCGGATAGTGGAACATAAGTATTGCCTTCACCACTCAAAGCGTCTAGCAGAACCTGATAAATGGCCCCATTTATTCTTCTTGGATCATCATTGGGTATCTCCAATTGCTTGCCGATGGTATCTGCCGTTTTAAATGCATAACCTGTAATTTCATTAACGGCAGCATAAGGATCCTCTTTTAATTTATCTAGAGCTGCTCCATGATAACATTGGTAAATCCTAGCGGCTACCTGTTTCCTTATTCCATATTGAGCTAGTTTTAAGACGATTTCAGAATAAGAATCCATCGAATTTAGACCCGACAATAAGCTATCTTTTTGCTTTTTAGTTAAAGATAACGTGTCGATTTTAGCAGGATTTTCTTTTAAAACATCTAAAGCATTTAATCCCAATTCTTCAATAATGGTACCCGCTGTTTTTTTACCAATACCTGGGAATTTATTAGAACTCAAATAATTAGTGAGTGAGCCTTCTTCATGAGGCATGATCGGCTTATAGCTATTAGCGCGAAATTGTAAACCGAATTTTTCATGCATAACCAGTTTACCATCGAAGCGATAGCTACTACCAATTTGCACATCACCAAAATTACCAGTTACCTTAATTTCGCTACGTGAATAATTTTCGAGTGAACCAATGATTTCAACATTGAGGATTTTATATAAATCTTTATCATTTTCAAAAACAATCCCGTTAATTTTACCGGTGAATTCGCTCATTACTTTTTCTTTTCCTTATCATTCAGCATTTTCATAATTGAAGCATATTGATCCATTGCCCGCTTATAGTATTTTTCATCCATTGCTTTCGCTTTTGCAAAATATGCTTCTGCCTGAGTTCGATCTTTTTCCATAGTAGAAACACCAAGCAAGAAATATATCTTAGCTGTTCGCCTATCTTTAGGAATCATGAGATAGGCTTGCTGGGCTTGAGCATTTTCGCCTAAGCTCATCCAAATATCCCCTAATAATTCTTGCACCTTATCATCAACTTTTTTGATTGTTAAAGCATACGCAAGAGCTTTTTGGCTCTGACCTAATTTTAAATAAGTTAATGCCTTCTGATATAAAGTCAAATCGTCATTAGGAATTTGGTCCAATAATGCCAAAGCTTTATCAAAATCACCCTGCATATAGTAGCTAACAGCTAAATTGTAATTTAACTCTTGCGGCTTTTTAACTAAGTGCTGCGCTTGTTCCAACAGCTGCTGTGCCTGATCTACACTACCTTGTTCAATTAAATAAGTTGATAATTGCAAATAGTTTTCAATATTCTGTGGTTTTTGATCAATTTTTTGAACTAATAAATGAATCGCCTGATCAACCTTGCCATTATCATAAAGCTGTGCAATTTTTTTATCCATTACAGTGAATCCGTCTTTGATAACTTTCTGCCTAAATAACTAGTTTCGTTCCAAACAACTGGTTTAAAAGTCTTACCACCATCAAGCGTTTCAAGTACTGTTAAACTGGTATTGCTTAAACCGCCATTTTTACGAATATCTTTTAAAGGATAGCCTAACAAACCACCCATAATTGCTGATAAAGCTGCTCCATGACTGACTGCTAATACTTTATCATCATCATTCGGGAATCTTTCAGCCATTTCTTTAGCAAAAGACTTGCCACGAGCAATTACGTGTTCATAATCTTCACCATGTAATTCGGTGGGATCATACTTATCCGGTTGATGCCAAAAGTTGTTCATTTGCTCAGGAAACTTCTTTTCTGCTTCCGCAAATTTCATTCCTTCCATATCACCTAAGTTAAATTCACGTAATCGTTCATCAATCACTACTGGCAAGTTGGCATTCATAGCATTATCAATACCTTGAGCAGTATTAAAGGCACGATCTAAAGGACTAGCAAAAATACCTCTAAACTTAGTTCCTTTTAAATGTTCACCTAACTTCTTTATATCTTTTAAGCTTTGTGGCAAGAGTGGTGAATCACCATGTCCACCTTGAAAACGACTTGCTAAATTCCATTCAGTTTTACCATGACGAACAAAATAAATTTGCATTTTTATCCCCCAAACATGTTTAATTGATATAACTAGTTTAGCACAAAGAAAAGGGCGTTCGAAAATTCGAACGTCCTTTTTTAAAATTCATTTTATACTAATTGCAATTGCTTGTCTTCTTGGTAAGCAGCATCAATATTTCCACCACCAAGACATTCTTCACCTTGGTACAAAACAAGAGCTTGACCAGGAGTAACTGCACGAGCTGGTTCATCAAAGTAAACGTCAGCAGTATTATCATCTGCATGATACTTAACAGTTACACCAACATCACATTGACGATAGCGGAACTTAGCGCTGCAGTGAAATTCCACATCATGATCTGGCTTGCCAGTAAAGAATGACATATCACTAGCCTTCAAGCGACTTGCGTAAAGAAGCTTACTATCATAACCCTGTTCTACGATTAATTCGTTCTTCTTTAAGTCCTTACCAACAACAAACCATGGATCTGTTGATTCCTTAGTTGAACCTAAACCTAAACCTTGTCTTTGACCAATAGTGTAGTACATTAAGCCGGCATGTTCACCAACCACTTTGCCATCAGGGGTAACCATCTTACCTGACTTAGCTGGTAAAAATTCGCTCAAGAACTTTCTAAAGTTTCTTTCACCGATAAAACAAATACCAGTAGAATCTTTCTTCTTAGCAGTAGCCAAACCATTAGCTAAGGCAATTTCACGCACTTGAGGTTTAGTTAAGTTAGCAAGTGGGAAAATAACCTTCTTAATCTGATCTTGATTTAATTGACTTAAGAAGTAAGTTTGATCCTTATTCCCATCCTTCGGACGCATCATATGAGTAAGACCATTTGCATCTTTAACAGTTTTAGCATAATGTCCCATTGCAATATAATCAGCATCTAGATCCATCGCAAAATCTAAAAATGACTTGAACTTAATTTGACTATTGCACATTACGTCAGGATTAGGCGTTCTTCCCTTTTTGTACTCATTTAAAAAGTATTCGAAAACACGATGCCAGTATTCTTTTTCAAAATTAATTGAATAGTATGGAATACCAATTTTATCGGCAACTTTCTTTACATCTTCGTAATCTTCAGTAGCGGTACAAACACCAGAATCATCAGTATCATCCCAATTTTTCATGAAAACACCGACAACATCATAGCCTTGTTGTTTGAGTAATAATGCTGATACTGATGAATCTACACCACCACTCATACCTACAACTACTCTAGTCTTGCTATTGTCAACCATTATTCAATCAATCCTTTACCTCAAGCAATATCTTACGCTCTTCAAGATCCTTCAAAATGTAATCTAAAAGATCTACAGTTGGCGCTAATTGCTTGTTTTTAAAAATATTAACCTTTTGCAAACCATTGCGATCAGTAACAACCATCGTTAAATGAGATAAATCCTTATTAACAGTCATCTTTAACTTAGTTGGTGCATTATAAGGTGAATCATTATACAAAGGATGTTCATAATTAAAATTACCCTTAGTAGTCTTCACAAAACCAGCATCAATTAAAGCATAAAGTTTTAACTCTGGATTTAAAGTAAACTTACGTTTATCACCATTAATCACAACTATATTTGCCATATTTTTCCTCACTTATTTATAATAAGTTACTTTCTTTTTAAAAGCAACTATTTTCTTTTAGATTGAATTCTTTGAACAATTTTTACCAGATTTTCAGCAAATGATTCTACTTCTTCATCTGTATTATACCGCCCAAACGAAATACGAATTGATTCATTAATTCGAGGAGAATCTGCACCAAAACATGCAATTAATACATGTGAAGGTTCAAGTGACCCTGCGGTACATGCGGAACCACCTGAGACAGCATAACCGTTTAAATCTAAATTAGTTTGTAATGAAGTAGTAGAAATACCCTTAAACCATAGATTTAAGACATGGTGAGAATATCCAGGACCATGACCACCATTGATTTTATAATCAATCTTATTTTGATCAAGTTGGTTCAAAATAAGATCTTGGAAATGCGCATATTTTGCCTGAAGATCATCATGACCAATATTGGTCAGTTCTTTAACTGCTTCGCCAAAGCCAGCAATACCGGGTACATTTTCAGTTCCAGCACGACGTTTAGTCTCCTGTTCACCGCCTAAAACCAAATTTGGCAAATCAATATCAGAATTCTCATACAAAAATCCTAAGAATTTTGGTCCATTAATTTTATGAGCAGATACTGATAATAAATCAATATTCATTGCTTTGACATCAATATCAATCGTTCCCATGCCTTGAACATTATCGACATGGAAATATGCATTGCTCTCTTTGACCAATTCGCCAATTTCTTTAAGTGGCATAATGGAACCTACTTCATTATTTACGGCCATAATCGATACTAAAATTGTATCTGGCGTTAATTCTTTTTTCAGTTCATCTAAAGAAATATGTCCCGTCTCATCAACATTTAAATAGACAACGTTGTAGCCTTCATCTTCTAATCGCTTCATAGGATTTAAAACTGAAGGATGTTCAATTTGCGTGGTAATAATCTTCTTACCAATATTTTTTCGACTGTATGCTGTACCAAAAATGGCAGTATTATTACTTTCTGAGCCACCGGATGTAAAGATAATTTCATTATCTTTAGCATTAATACTTGCAGCAATTTGATGACGAGCTCGATCAATCACATTTCTTGCTTGACGTCCCAACTCATAAGTACTTGATGCATTACCAAAATCATTTTTCATTTCATCAGTAATTACATCAATTACCTTAGGAGACATAGGAGTAGTCGCAGCGTTATCCAAATAAATTTCACGCACGTTAATTCATCTTTTCTACGTAATCACTAATTAATTTAGCAGCCTTAGCTCCAACCTTTTTAACAAATACATCAAAGTCTTCACTTGCACTGCCATCACCATTGTCAGAGATTGCCCGCATTGCAACTAATGGCTTATTAAAAGCATGAGCAACTTGAGCAAAAGCAGCACCTTCCATTTCACAAGCTAATGCATCAGGAAAGTTCTCTTTTATTTCATCCTTTTGCTTAGTTGAAGCTACAAATGAATCTCCAGTAACTACTAATCCTTCACTAAAAGCAACATTTTGCTTTTTAAGATATTCAGCGAATGCAGCTCTTTCTGGTGAATCAAGTACAAATTGAGCTGGTTGTTGTGGGATTTGGCCTTCTACATAATCACCTGCAGCAGTATTATGAGCATCATAATACATGAAGGCATTAGGCAAAACTAAATCTTCTTGATGAATATCCTTATGTAAAGCACCGGCAGAACCAGTCATAAAGATAACATCAATATCTACATTGCTTAACAAACTAGCTAGGTTCATCGCAGCTTGAGCTTTACCAATACCACTCAAACCTAAATAAACATCATTTCCGTTAACAGAAAAATGTTCGAATTCAGTTGATCCGAACATTTCTTTTTTTTCTGCGTGGAAATGATTACGATAAAATTCGGCTTCTTCAGCCATTGGAACAATAATCGCAATCTTCATAAATTTCCTCGTTTCAAATTATAAATGAAATAATGCTAAAAGCACTAAAATAATTAAAACAAACACTATCAGAATAGCACTGTTCAGTCTTTTTTTCAGTTTTAAAGACTTTTCTTCGCGCATCTTTTCTTTATCGATAGGCTGCTGTGCTTGATAAAACTCTTGTCCATCGCCTTCCAAAGGACGTCTTCTTTCAGAATCATCCCTTTGAAAATCAGGATTAACATTAACTTCTTCTGTTGCATCATTATCAGTAAAAGCAGATTTAACTTTGTCTACTAAACTTTTTTTCTGTCTTTTATGATAATCAGAACGCTTTTCTGTCATGATTACTTATTACTTTCAGCTTGAGCATTGCGCAATAGCATATTTTCCCAAACAGAAATGGCATAAATTGTCTTAGCATCGACAATTTTTCCTTCTGCTAATAAATTCTTTAATTCATCTAAACTATACCAATCAGAAGTTAAAAATTCATCTGCATCTAATGATCTCTTTTCAGTCAACTTAGTTAACGTATCACAATAGAAAAGATGCATTTTTTCATCACAAAAGCCTGGTGTAGAATAAAATTCACTAACTTTTTCCCAATATTCTGCCTTGTAGCCGCCTTCTTCATTCAATTCACGCTTCATAGCATCAAGAGGACTAGTGTCAGTTGGGTCAACAATTCCAGCTGGAATTTCTAAAGTGACTTGCTTGATAGCTTCACGCCATTGTTTTACCAAAAGCATTTCTTGTTGATCATTAATTGCAATAACACAAGATGCAGGGCGATGCTTAACTATTTCTCTAGTCGCAGTATCGCCATTAGGTAATTTGATTTTTCGAACAGATAAATCCAAGATTCTACCTTGAAAAATCTGTTGCGATGAGATTTCTGTTTCTTCTAAATCCACTAAGTCTCATCCTCCTTTTTTAAGCTAAATATACATTAACACATTGTAGGCCATTTTTTCCTTGAGCTAATTGATATTGTACTCGATCGCCTACTCGTAATGATTTATAGCCTTCTTCCTTAATAGCTTTATAGAAAACGAAGTACGATTTGTGGTTGCGATCGTCTTCAATAAAGCCATAACTGCTTCCTTCATCAAATTGTTTAACAGTACCTAAACGCATTATTTTTCTAATCCTTCTTGTACTGCTTCAGGGTAGTTTGCTTCAACAATTTCTGCACAACGACCACAAAGCACTGGTAACTTAGAATCTGCACCAATATCAGTTCTAATCATTCTACAACGTGGACAAACTTCACCTTCAGCATGCTGAACTACAACAGCAGCATTAGCAAGTTGTTCAGCGTCAGCTGGAGCTGGATCATCTGAAATAGTTAACTTAGAAACAATTAAAATTTCTCTGAAGTCAGCGTCTAATTCATCAAGCATGGCCTTAGTTTCTTTATCTGGGTAAATTGTTACGGCTGCTTCAAATGACTTACCAATCAACTTCTTGTTTCTTGCATCTTCAAGTGCCTTCAAAACATCATCACGCAACTTCATGAATTTAGCCCAGTTTTCAAGCAATTCATCGCGATTTGCATAGTTTTCTACTTTTGGCATATTTGCAAGTTGAACGTAATCTTCGTCTTCCTTCAAGAAGCCCCAAATTTCTTCCATAGTGTGTGGCAAAATTGGAGTCAAAATCTTAGCCAACTTAACTGCAGCATCATAGATAACTGTTTGCATTGAACGACGTGCATGACTGTTTTCAGCTTCAATGTAAAGAACGTCCTTGGCAAAATCAAGATAGAATGCTGAAAGATCATTAGAAATGAAGTTAAAGACCTTCTTGAAGACAGTAGTAAAGTCAAACTTATCGTAAGCTGCTAAGCATTCTTTGATTAAGTCATTTAACTTAACTTCCATGTATTGGTCTACTGAACGAAGATCATCGTAAGCAACACGATTTTTCTTAGGATCAAAGTCGCTAGTATTAGCAAGCATGTAACGGAAAGTATTTCTGATCTTTCTGTAGCTTTCTGCAGATTGTTGCAAGATTCCCATTGAAACAGCAACGTCTGACGTAGTATCAGCTTGAGCTACCCAAAGACGAATAATTTCTGCACCCATTTGCTTGATTACGTCATTAGGTGAAATAACGTTACCAAGTGACTTAGACATCTTGTGGCCCTTATCATCCAAAACGAATCCTTGAGAAAGAACTTGCTTGTATGGAGCTTGACCAGTGACAGCAACTGAAGTAATCAAACTTGAGTTAAACCAACCACGATATTGGTCACTACCTTCAAGGTAAAGATCAGCTGGGTAATGTAAACCATCACGTTTTTCCATGACACCTGACCATGATGACCCAGAGTCAAACCAAACATCAAGAATATCCTTTTCCTTAGTGAATTCACCATTTGGTGAGTGTTCTGAAGTAAAGCCTTCTGGCAATAATTCCTTAGCAGTATGAGTATACCAAGCGTTTGAACCTTCTTTTTCGAAGATCTTAGCAACATGTTCAATTGTTTCTGGAGTAACGATTGGTGTGTCATCTTCAGCGTAGAAAATTGGAAGTGGAACACCCCATGCACGTTGACGTGAGATTACCCAGTCACCACGATCTTTAATCATGTTGTAAAGACGAGTCTTACCCCATGAAGGGATGAAGCTCGCTTTTTCAATTTGATCAAGAATTTGATCTCTAAACTTAGCGATTGAAGCAAACCATTGAGTAGTTGCTCTAAAGATAACGGGCTTCTTAGTACGCCAATCGTGTGGGTATGAGTGAGTAAAGACCTTAAGCTTAATAAGTGCACTAGCATCCTTTAACTTTTCGATCATTAACTTATCTACGTCTTGGTAAAACATGCCCTTAAGTTCAGGTACTTCATCAGTGTAGCAACCGTGAGCATCTACTGGACTGAAGATTGGCAAGTTATATTTTTGACCAACGTTAAAGTCGTCTTCACCAAAGCCAGGTGCAGTATGAACTAAACCAGTACCATCATCCAAAGTTACGTGGAAGCCTTCAATTACAAGACTTTCCTTGTCGTAAATTGGGTGCTTAGCCTTCATGTATTCCATGTCGGCACCCTTAACTGTTTGAACAACCTTATAGTCATCCCAACCGATTTCTTCAGCTACTTTATCAAGCAAGCCAGTAGCAACAACGTAACGTTTATCGCCAACTTGAACTACTGAGTAATCAAACTTAGGATTTACACAGATTGCTTCGTTTGCTGGAATAGTCCAAGGAGTAGTAGTCCAGATTACGAAATAAGTATCCTTAGGATCGATGATGCCTTTACCGTCAGTTACTGGGAAAGCAACGAAAATTGAATTTGCTTCAACATCTTTATATTCAACTTCAGCTTCAGCTAAAGTAGATTCACTTGACCATGACCAGTAAACAGGCTTCTTACCCTTGTAAATGTAACCCTTCTTGTACATTTCACCAAAGACACGAATTTCTTGTGCTTCGAAGTCATGTTGCAAGGTAACATAAGGATGATCCCAATCTGCCATCACACCAAGACGCTTAAAGTCATTCATTTGCTTTTGAATTTGTTCTTCAGCATATTGACGACAAAGTTCACGGTACTTAGCACGATCCATACTCTTACGGTCTACGCCTTTTTTAGCAAGTTGTTGTTCTACTGGAAGACCGTGAGTATCCCAACCTGGTACGTATGGTGCATAGTAACCATTCATGTTCTTGTAGCGAACAATGATATCCTTTGAGATCTTGTTTAAAGCATGTCCCATGTGGATATTACCATTGGCAAATGGAGGGCCATCGTGTAAGTCAAAACGAGGCTTACCTTCATTAAGCTTTAATCTTTGTTCATATAATTTATTTTCACGCCATTGCTTTTGCCATTCTGCTTCACGAACTGGCAAATTACCGCGCATTTTAAATTTAGTTTTACCTAAATTAAGAGTGTCTTTAATTCTCATTAACAAATTCCTTTCTAAAAAAGAAAACCTCGCCCTAATTAGGACGAGGTTAACCGTGGTACCACCTAAATTGAACTTAAAAAAGTTCCACTTAATTTGCGTAACGTGCAAAAAACGTTTAGATCATTCAGACAGCTGATCAACCTTTAGGCTCTTATGCTAATCTTCCACCAACATTAGCTCGCTGAATTGCCCTCAAGTTTTACTGCCAATCTAATTTTTATTTTTTGTAATCATCCGGGAAAACAATTGTTGGACCTGATGAACTCTTAGGTACTTCAGGTTTTAAATTAATTGTCTCATGATGCGGACTATCGCCTGTCATTGGCTTAGGAGTAGTTTCTTCTTCATCATCAGAATCATCTGACAACTCCTCATCCAAATCATCAGGTTCTTGAGAAGAGTTTACGTCATTTACATCATCGTTGTCAATATCTTCATCATCGATTGCAGTTTCATTTGCGATTTCTTCTTCTTCACCGATTGGTTCTGCACCATTACCCGGATAAAATCGTTCCGTATGGAAATATTCATCTAAAGCATGCTGCCAAGTTTCATCATTTAAATTATTTATCTCATTTTGGAGCATTGCTTGCATATGACTACGAAATTCGCCTATTTGTTTCTTTAAACGCTTGTAATCATTAGAGATAACTTCTTGCTGTTGTTTTTGATAGCCAACTTCTGTTTGAGCTTCCTTTTTAGCATCATCCAGAATACGTTTGGCTTCTGCTTCCGCATTTTCTTTTAATTGATCTACAGTTTTTTGAGCAGAAATAAGCGACTTCTTCATATTACTATACTCATCTACTTGAGCCTGCATATCTTCTACTTTTTTATTTAAAGATACTACTTCGTTCTTTAAATCTACTACTTGATCAAGTGCATCCCCATAATTATCAACAACATCATCTAAAAAACTATCCACTTCATAGCGATCATATCCATTACGACCTCGATGCTTAAATTCCTTATTATGAATATCCATCGGCGTCAATTTCGTTTCTTTGTCTGCCAAAGCTTGAGCACCACCTTATATTTTCCTTTTCTTGTAGCCGAAACATTTTCAATCAAAACACGCCCAAAATGCCTCAAACTCAAAATATCATTCTCTTTAACCATTATATTAGAATCTGCTATGTCATGCCAATTTAATTTGACTAAATGGTTTTCAATCATTTTTTGAATCTGACCACGACTTTGTTTGCTAATTCCAGATAGTACTGCATCAATTCTCATTGAAGCAACAATTTCTATCTTTTCCGTTGAATCATCCTTCGGCACTAGAACATCTTTAAAAGAAATCTCTCTTAATTTTACTTGTGCTCTTCCAATCCGAGTAACCTGCTCTTCAAAAAAATCCACTAATTCTTTTTTAGCAAAAAATTGCCATTTACCATTTTCATCAGTAATTATATCGCCAAAAGTATCGGTCTCAATTCCAGAATTAGCCAGGGTACCTAAAATCGCACTATGATTAATTTTGATAAATTTTTGTGGATATTCAATTTCATATGGCTGAATTAAATAATCGCTGGGTTGCAAATTAACCCATTCCTCGCTTAAATAAACACGTTTTTTCTCCGCATTCGAATATCCGCCATACTCTTGCATAAAAACATCATTACCCACGATGATTTTTAGAATTGCTCTTTTACCCGGATCTAAAAAATCGGTTAAAATTGGTTCATGTTTAAAAATTATTTGATTAAAAAGACCAGTAAAATAATCAATTACTGGTCTTTCTTCTTGATTAAAATGTGGGTAAAACTTACTTGCTTGTCGCTTTTGCATTAACCTAACACCCTCAATAAAATATTAAAAATCCAAAATAGAACATAATTCTGTACAAAGTACAAAATGAATAATCTAATAATTGGAGAAATATCAATTCCAGTAGAATAGGCCAACTTAGCAAACGGACCTTTTCTGAACAAGTTCAAGTATGGATTTACAATCTTATCTAAAAAGCGACCAATTACAGAATTACTTAACATTGGTACCCAACTTAAAATTGCATCAATAACAATAAATAGACTGTAAAGCCATAAGATCCAAGTAAGAGCTACGTAAATAAAATGTATTACGTTTAACATTAACTTAAATTATCTTTCTTATCAATTAAGTCACTAATTTTGCCATCTGTCACAAATTTAGGTGGAGTGGCTAAAAAGATCTTGTCACCGATGCGTTGAATTTCACCGTTTAATGCATAAACTGTTCCTGTGATAAAATCAACGATTCGTCGAGCGGAACTATCTTCCATTCTGCTAAAGTTAATTACTACTGCCTTATTATTCAACAAGTTTTGTGCAACATCTTTAGCATCAGAATAAACACGCGGCTCATACAACACAATTTTACTTTTGGCTGAATTTAATCCTGATTTAATCGAAACAACATTGTCTCGACTAACAGAATTCAGAGGTAAGTTTTCATTATCATCTTTGTTTGAAGTAGCATATTCTTCTTTTTCCAATTCATCTTCATCATCATTGGAAATGCCGAAAAATCTACCCAATTTATCAAAAGCCATCTGTATCTACCTCCAAACTAGTTTTCACCACGATGTTTGAAGAATGGAATATCATCACTATCATCACTATCGTCTTGAGCACTAGTTTCAATTTGAGAAATACTATCTTGATCATCATTGCTAAAAGTATCGAAGCTTTCATGATCACCCTTTGGCTCAGCAGGCTTAGTATTTCTTCTTTGATTATCTTGATTATCGTTCAATCCCCAAACACTGGTTGGATCAACCATTGTTTGCTTTGGCTTTTCTGCTTCATGATCCGCATCTGCATTATTAGATGGTTGAACAGTTTGTGGACGGTCAACAGTTTGCTTTTCTGGTTGAACAGTATTATTAGCAACAGGTTCTGCTTCCTTCTTAGGTTGAGCCTTAATTTGGTGGCTACGTCCTGGTAATTGCTTTGATGCGGCTTCTTCGGCTTTAGAATCAATACCAGTAGCAATTACAGTAACTACCACTTCATCACCTAAGTTAGGGTTAATTGATGTACCGAAGATAATGTTGACATCATCACCAGCAGCCTTAGAAACAATTTCTGAAGCATCTTGAGCTTCAAACAAAGTAAGGTCAGGACCACCAGTAATGTTAAGCAATACTTGCTTAGCACCATCAATTGATACTTCAAGAAGTGGTGAAGAAATAGCAAGCTTAGTAGCTTCTACAGTTCTATTTTCACCACTAGCACGACCAATACCCATCAAGGCTGCACCTTGGTTTTCCATAACAGTCTTAACATCAGCAAAGTCTAAGTTTACGTAGTCAGTTGAAGTAATCAAGTCTGAAATACCTTGTACACCTTGCTTCAAGACATTATCAGCTTCTTTGAAGGCATCCATCATTGGGGTCTTTTTATCAACCATTTCAAGCAAACGATTATTAGCAATAATAACTAAAGTATCAACGTATTGCTTTAATTGGGTAATTCCTTCTGCTGCGTTCTTAGAGCGCTTAGGGCCTTCAAAACTGAATGGGCGTGTAACTACACCAACAGTTAAAGCACCGGTCTCACGAGCAATTTTAGCTACTACAGGAGCTGCACCAGTACCGGTACCACCACCCATACCAGCAGTGATAAAGATCATATCAGCACCCTTAAGTGCATCTTCAATTGTTTGTTCACTTTCTTCAGCAGCCTTTTGGCCTACTTCAGGATGTGAACCAGCACCTAAACCTCTTGTTAACTTAGGCCCTAATTGAATCTTGTTTTCAGCTTTATTACTGTTTAAAGCTTGAACATCAGTGTTTGCTGCAATAAATGAAACACCTTGTACACCGTCATCAATCATTCGGTTAACAGCATTGCCTCCGGCACCGCCAACACCAATAACTTTGATGACAGCATTCTTATTGTCGTCTGAATCGAATGTAAAATCCATTAAATTAACCACCTTTAATCAAAGAATTTCTTAAAGAAACTCTTCAAGCCATTAGATTTTTCTTGATTATTATTTTCTTCGTCCACTGAAGAATCATCTCTTGCGGACATTTTGTTTCTATTATAAGCTTCTTTGGCTTCACTTTCACTAGTAGAAACAGTTCTTTTAGAATTCTTGGAAGTTTTTGATTGTGAAACTGGTTCTTCAACTACATTTTCACCAAAACCGTAAATTACACTGTTAACAAGATAGTCTACTTCTGACATCTTGTAAGAATAATTTACTATTCCATATGCAGCTGTATAAATTGGGTTGCGCATACCAATTTGATCTGGTTGATAAATACGTGCTTTAACGTTTAAACCATTGGCTGTCAAACTATCAATTCCTTGAAGTAAACTAGTTCCACCAGTGATAACAATACCACCTGGTTGCTTCAAAGCATTATGCTTGGCTAAACCCTTGCCAAGACGAGTTAGAATTTGCTCAAGACGTGCATTAATGATTTCACTCAGGTAAACTTCATCAATCATTTGCTGTCCATTTGAGCCTACACTATTAATTGCAAATTTATCATTCTTAGAAGCAAATTGCGGATCAGCAAAGCCATAATCTAATTTAATTTGTTCAGCATCACGTTTAGAAATACTTAAAACAGCAGAAATATCATTAGTGATATCGCTACCACCTTCCAAATCAATATTAGCATATTTGATTTGGCCTTCCTTAATTACTGTTGCTGTACTTACTCCACCACCGAGGTCAATAATTACAGAACCGAAAGTTTTTTCACTTTCATTTAATGCAACACTAGAAATTGCCAATGGCGTTGGAACAAAGAAATTGTTGTGATAGCCTGCACGTTCAATTGCTTTTTTAATGTTATGCAAAGAACCTGTTGGAGCTGTTAACAAAATACCAGTTACACCAAGTGAACGAGCAATCATCTTACGAGGATCGTCAACCTCAGTTTTTCCATCAATTAAGAATCGACTAGGCAAAAAAGCAATTGCTTCACGATCATCTTTTGCAGCAGCATGAATCGCAGAGCGAATCGTTCTTTTGACATCTTCATTATTTACTTCTTGTCCTTCTTCACCGACATTAGCAAATCCAGTTGCTGTCTCTAATTGCAACATTCCTACTGGAATTCCGGCTACGACACTATAAATTTTTGCATTAGTCTTTTCTGCCACGCCTTTTAAAGCACGGCTGATAGCTGCTGCAGTCTGATCAATATCAACAATTTGACCATGTCTCATGCCTGAATTGGGCGTAGTAACTGCACCAATGACTTTACCCGAATCTGCCACAACTGCTTTCACGCTTGTGGTTCCTATATCAAGACCCACTAAAAGATTTGAATTCTCCAAAATTAAGCCCCCATTAATATTTGCCTTGAAAAAATTCTAACATAAATAAACAAGTAAAACAGCTACGATACCCCGTAGGCTTTCTTTTCACTTGAAGTTAATGGCCTGCTAAACGCACCTATTTCTAAATCAATTAAGCTATTTTTTCCAGCTTTAACTTTAATTTCGTCATAATATTTTAGTTTGCTCTTTAACGTTACGGTACTGCCAATAATTACATTGCCATCTTTCATAACTAAAATTACTTGTGACTTTCGTCTAGTGTTCCCACTTAATAATTTTACCTGGTTTTGGAATGATTTGGGCAAACTATTAAATAAGTTTAAATCTTCTTTTAAAGAAGTTGCTTTATTATAGCCAACAAAAATAGGTTTATCTTGATCGACTTTTGCCCAAGTAATTGCAGTACTGCCTAACTTGCCATTACTTAAAATCTTACGATAATCATCGCCATCTTTTAAATAGCCTACGGTTTTACGTTCATTAATTTGCAATATGAGCTGGTTAACATGACCTAAATGTGCTTGGGCACTTTCTATTTCAGGATACTTCTTAGATAATTTTTGGCTCAAATCTTTTTGTTGAAACAAATAATCAAAAACCTTATCACTGGCTTTGATCTTAGATGCCTTCACGATTCCTTTAATTGGTAAATCCGAAGCACCAATCACCTTAACCGTACTTATATTGGCCAAGGGAGAAATATAATAGCCTAGCCCAGCAATCGCCAAAACTGAAACTGACATTATTAAACCAAGCCGCCGTCTTAGTGACCGTCGTCTTTCCGCCTGTAAACTAGAAAGTGAGGCAGAAATCTTGGCTTGCGATTTACGACTATTTTTTTGTTGATTGAATTCATGATTCAAATAAGGAGATAATTCCTTTCTTGGATCAATCCTCGTTACTGGTTTCTTTGCCATCTGCCTCACCGGCCTCCTAGCGTGAAATCTCTTCCATCACTTTAATCACTTGATCAGATGCATCAGGTACACCTAATGCCTTTGAAGCCTGACTCATTTCTTTAGCGTATTTTTCATCAAGCAAAATATGATCAATTGAAGAAACAAAATTATTCGGGTTAAGATCATCTTCTGGGATGACCAAGGCTGCGCCAGCCTTCTCTAAATCTAATGCATTCTTCATTTGGTGATTGTGCGTTACATTAGGACTTGGAATCAAAATTACAGGTACACCTAATGCAGTGAACTCTGCAATACTTGTTGCTCCAGATCTCGAAACAACACAAGTCATTTCTGGTAATAAACCGGGCATGTTCTTGATGTATGGCAAAACCTTAATATTATTACCAATATCTACGTTCTCTAACTTCTTTTGAACTGAATCAAAATAGTAAGTACCTGTAGCCCAAATAATTTGGTATGGCTTAGTCTTTAAATTCATTAATGACTTAAGCATAATTCGATTGATAGCTAAAGCACCACGGGAACCACCAAAAACTAAAACAGTTGGCATTTCTGGACTAAGTCCCCACTTCTTCTTTATATCAATCTTTTCTTCATGTAAGCTCAAAACCTGTTGTGATCTTGGATTACCTGTTTTAACTAGCTTCTTTTTTTCAGGGAATTCTTTTGCAGCATCGTCAAAAGTGTAACAAATGCGATCAACATAGTGGCCTAAAAACTTGTTAGCTAAACCAACAACTGAATTGGATTCATGGATCATAGTTGGAATATGCATTTTAGCTGCTTCATAAACCATAGCTCCACTAACATAACCACCTGTACCCAAAACGACATCAGGCTTAAATTCTTTTAAAATCTTCCGTGCACTCTTGGTAGCTTGCAAAAACAATTTAATGGTTTCAAAGTTTTTCAACGGATGCTTACGATTAAATCCTTGAATGTTAATTGTTTTGAAATTAACACCAGCTGCAGGAACAATTTTAGATTCCAATCCTTTTTTAGTTCCGACAAATAGAATTTCATCATTTTTGCTAATTCCACGTTCTTTCAAACGTTCAATAATTGCCATAATTGGGTAAATGTGACCACCTGTGCCACCGCCGGTAAATATAACTCTCATTTTATTTAGTCTTCAATTCCTTAATAAATTTTACAAAGTAATCGCCACGATCTTCAAAGGTTCTGAATTGATCCCATGAAGCACAAACTGGTGAGAATAAGATTACATCTCCAGGTTCACTTAACTCATATGCTCTTGGAACAGCTTCTTGAAGAGTATTAACAATTACAATATCTTTAATGCCAGCTTTTCTAGCAGCATCAGCTAATAGATATTTTGTTTCTCCATAAAGAACAATAGATTTAACATGCTTCTTGAACAATGGTACTAAATCATCAAACAAGAATCCTCTATCAAGACCACCTGCAATTAAAACTTCTGGTTCTTTGAATGCAGGAATAGCAACTGTAGCTGCTTCAATATTAGTTGACTTAGAATCATTATAAACCTTGCGTCCATCAAGAGTTGTTACATATTGTAAACGGTGCTTAGCACCAGTGAAAGTACTCAAAACCGCTGCAATATCATCATTATCTGCACCCATAATCTTTGAAATTGCAATTGCAACCAAGCTATTTTGTAAATTATGAATACCTGGTAATTTGATATCTGCAATCTTCATGATCTTTTCATTGTGACTCTCAAGATATTCATCACCAATAAAGTAATCTGCATTAGAATCTGTTTCTGAGAAAGTTTGCATCTTAGCAGGTGTTACTTCTTTTTCTTTAGCTAAAATATCTTTTTGATCAAAGTTAGCAATAAAGTAGTCATCACTATTTTGAGTTCTAGTAACGTTCAACTTAGCATTTACATAATTTTCAAAGGTCTTGTGATAGTCCAAGTGAACATTATTATAAATGTCGACAATAGCAGCCACCTTAGGATCAATATCTGTTACGCCAAGTAATTGGAAACTAGAAATTTCTACTACCAAGATATCATCCTTAGTTGCCTTAGGTACTACTTCAGAAATTGGCACACCAATATTACCTACTGCATAGGCATGATGACCTGATTTTTGTAAATGATGATCCAAAATTCTTTGAGTGAGCATCACAGTGGTAGTTTTACCATTTGAACCTGTTACACAAACATAAGGAGCATCACTACAACTTAAAGCAATTTCAGGCTCTGTAATAATTGGAATATTTAGTTCTTCAGCTTTTTTAACCATTGGATTCTCATATGGAATACCTGGATTTTTAACTAAATAATCAAAATGTTCTTTTTCAAGTAAATCAACTGGGTGATGTCCGCCAATTACATGAACGCCTTTAGCCTTTAGCTCTTGTGCTTTTTCATTTTTATCAAGATCAGCCTTGTCATTCAAGGTTAATTTAGCACCTAATTTTAAAAGTAATTCGCTAACTGCAAATCCACTTTTACCTAAACCTAAAACTAAAATATTCTTATTACTATAAGTTTTAATATCCTTCATTTTTTTATTTTTATCCCCAAATTGCTAAATATAAAATACTACCTACTAAACCAACAATCCAAAAAACAATGTCTACTTTCCATTCTGACCAGCCTAACATTTCAAAATGATGGTGAATAGGGGTCATCTTAAAAATTCTCTTACCAGTAGTTTGGAAAGAAATAACCTGCATAATTACACTAGCAGTTTCACATACAAATACAATACCCACTAACAAAAGTGACCATGGTCTATTAAGCATAATACTTACTGTAGCAAGACCACCACCTAATGCAAGTGAGCCTGCATCCCCCATGAAGATTTTGGCAGGCTTATGGTTGAAAATAAAGAAAGCAATCAAACCGCCAATTACACTCATACAAAAGGCTAAAATAGCCAAATTCTTTTGTTTAAATGCGATATAAGCATATGTACCATAGGCTACTACAGATAACCCGGTAGCTAAGCCATCCAATCCGTCTGAAAGGTTAACAGCATTAGAAAAGCCAACCAACCAGAAAATAATGAAGATTACAAATAATGCTACGCTATGAACAACTCCAGCAAATGGAATGTATAAACCAAAATTAAAGTGATCGCTTGAAGCAATTAATACAATCACAATGGCAATAATAATTTGTAAAGCAAGTTTTTGCCATGCTCTTAAACCCAAATTTCTTTTGTAATACAGCTTGATTCCATCATCAAGGAAACCAATGATACCGTAACCTAAAAGACTGATTACTAAAATCCAAACAACTTTGTTCAAGCTATGTTGCCATGCAGCAACCCAGATAACAGAAATTACTGCTGCAATAACAAAAATTGTTCCTCCCATTGTAGGAGTTCCTGATTTCTTTTGGTGCCATTTTGGCCCTTCATCACGAATTTCCTGTCCTTCATGATGCGAATGCATAAACTTAATTAACAACGGTAAAAAAATTACCGTCAAAATTAATGAACTAATTAAAGCAACAAAACTTGCTTGCATAATACTCATCCTATGCTACTCCTTTAAATTAACTTTTATTTTTTCTCCAGATTTTAACTCTGCTCCCTTGGCCACACTTTGGCTGGTAACAGTTCCGGTTCCCTTTATGCTTAATTTAATACCTGATACATTAGAGAATTGATGTAAATCATTAAAACTCCACCCCTTCATATCAGGACAATTTATTTTACCTGAGGTATATACAAAGATCTTGTCCCCAGACTCCAATTTCTCACTGCTCTTAATTCCTTGAGCAGTAATTCTATCTTTTTCACCCACTTTAACTAAGTTAAGACCAACTTGCTTAGCTTTAGCTGAAGCTTGAGCAACTGTCATATTCTTGAAATTAGGAACACTAACAGTCGTGGTTGAATTATCACTTTTAGCCATTGTAATAATTCGACTCATCATTGGTTTAAAGATAGAAGCTAAAATCTTTTCAGCTGTTGTCCCAGCCAAATGAGGTTGCTTGATAGTTAGGTAAATACAATATCTAGGATCCTTGGTAGGGTAAACACCTACAACCGAGAAGATGTAATTACTATCGCCCTTAAGATAGCCGCCACCTTTAGGATTGGCAATCTGTGCTGTACCAGTTTTAACTCCAATATCAGCATTCCCCATCTTGTAGGCTGAACCAGTACCTGACTGTTTATTCAAAACTTTTCTCATATTAGCCAAAACAACTCGTTTAGTTTTAGCAGAATAAATTGGCGTACCGACTTTTTTAATTTGGTAACCCTTTATTGTTTTACCATTAAAATCAGTAACTTTATCAACTAATTGTGGCTTTACCATTTGACCATTATTAGCCAATGAACTGTATGCCTGCATCATTTGCATTACATTAACATTTACACCCTGACCAAATGCAGTAACGGCTTGATCAACTGGCGTCTTGAATGAAATGAAGCCAGGTTGTTCTCCCGGAAGTGTAATTCCAGTCTTTTGACCAATGTGGAACTTCTTTAAGTACTTATTCCAAGTCTTTGCACCCATCTTTTGTTCCAGCTTAACAAAACCAGTGTTACTTGAACGCTCAAATGCTTGTGAAAATGGAATCGTACCCCAACCCGAAGTAAGCCAGTCATGAATTGTCGAGCCACCAATACTTACTGAACCTGAACGATAATATTCATTAGGATTGTAATTACCACTGTTTACTGCAGCCGCAAATGACAACACCTTAAATACAGAACCTGGTTCGTATGTATCTTGAACTAAAATATTTCGATATGACTTAGTTAAGCCCCTCCTAGTTTGAGGATTAAAAGTTGGACGCTGTGAAGCAGCTAAAATTTTTCCTGTCTTCATATCCTCAACTACTGCGGTAATAGAAGTAGGATCATAAGCCTTCTGAACTTCAGTTAGTTTTGTCTCCAAATAACTTTGTAATTGTGAATTTAATGTCAAATACAAGTTATTACCATTTTCAACTGGTTTATAAACCTGACTTTGGTTAGGTGATTGATTTTCAGTAGCATCTACTGTTGAAATGCGATAACCATCTTTACCAGTCAAAGTATTGTTAAAGTAGGCTTCTAACCCCATAGTACCAACTAATGCTTCACTATTAGTCTTTTTGTCATACTCTGGTTGAGCTAATCCCACAATATGCGAAGCAAAATTACCATTTGGATATAAACGAGAAGGCGTCTCTACAAATTTAATACCAGGCAATTTCATGGCTTCAATCTGTTTCTTCTGCTTTAAAGTTAGGCCGCTACCGCCGCTACCAAATTGAACTTGGAAAGCTTTATGCTTGGGATTCAAATATTGGTAAATCTTATCCGCAGATAGTGGTAAAACCTTTGATAGCTTCTCTGCAGTTTCAGTTTTATTAACCACATATTCTGGTTTATTTTTGTAATTAATTGACGACTTATCCAAAATTGCATAAATAGTATACAAATGCGAATCTTCTGCGATTGCTAAGCCATTACAATCATAAATTGTTCCCCGCGACGCCTTAATAATCTCATTGCGCCTATAAAGCTGCTTAGTTCTCTGCGATAAGTTCTGTCCACTGACAGTTTTAGAAATTCCTATATATAAAAATCTAGCTGTAAATACAAGAAAAACCAAAGCCACAGCTACTTGGAGAACTCTCCCCACTGTGAAGCGGTAGCTGTGAGCTTTGGATTTTTGTAATTTTAAATTACTATTTTTTTTCATTAGCGAATTGTCCTAATGTTTTTATTAATCAGAGTTAATCCTTTTTCACGCGCAATCTTGTTTAAGCGTGAAGTAGAAGTTAACTCACCAATTTCTTGACGTAAATCGGTGATCCTATTCTGTTCCTTAGCAACTGTCTGCTGAGTTTGACTTAACTCATGTTGAGCCGAAGTTGCAGAAATACTAGAAGAAACCAAGAAGATCATCATTCCCAAGGTGACGATACTTCCTATTGCTAGTAAAGTCTTCTCTAAAATATTGTAAGGAACTTTATGCGGATCAAGGATAATTCGTTGACGTTTCTGCGAACCATTCTGTTTTCTAGGTTCATATTCAATTTTTCTTGCTGAGCTGTCAGCCATAGCATTTTCCTCTTTATAACTTCTCTGCAACCCGTAGTTTTGCACTGTGTGAGCGGTTGTTGTTTTCTAACTCGGAAGTTGAAGCAGTAATCGGTTTGCGATTTACCAAACGAAGTGTTGGTTTCATATCGTCTGGCACAAAGGGCATTCCTCTTGGAACCTCAACCTCTGAATACTTCTTAAAAATCTTTTTAACGATTTTATCTTCATGGGACTGAAAGGTAATCACGCTAATTCTGCCACCAGGTCTTAAAATCTTAATAGCTTCTTCAAGTGAAGCCTGTAAAACATCAAGTTCGTGATTAACAGCAACTCGTAAAGCTTGAAAGCTTTTCTTCGCTGGATGTCCTCCAGTCCTTCGTGCATACGCGGGAATCGCCTCTTTAATAATGTCAACCAATTCAAAGGTTGTCACAATTGGCTTATCCTTACGTCTTTCTACGATCCTATGAGCAATCTGCCGGGAGAATTTTTCATCTCCATATTGATATAAAATATCTGCTAGCTCTTTTTGACTTAAAGTATTAACTAACTGATATGCATCCGTATCTTGACTTTGATCCATTCTCATATCTAACCTTGCATTATAACGATATGAGAAGCCACGATCAGCTTGATCAAACTGAGGTGATGAAACACCTAAATCGTAATATATGCCATCTATTCCATCTGCGTAACCCAGCTTAACTAGATCCTGCTCCAGATTACTAAAGTTGTCATGTACTAATTTCAATTTAGGTTCACTATCTGGCTGCAATAAATCAGCGAAGTTCAACTCTGCCGATTTTATCGCATATTCATCTTGGTCAAAACCGACTAACGTACCAGTTTCAATTTTACTTAACAAATACTTGGCATGCCCACCGCCGCCAAAAGTTGCATCTACATAAAGACCACCGTTTTTTGGTTTTAAATTATCTATAGTTTCGTGTAAGAGTACACTGGTGTGTTTGAATTTCATAGTTTTATAGTTCAATGTCGTCCAAATTTTCAGCAATATCATCATAGTCTTCGTTAGCTTCTTCCTCAAAGCTATCCCAACGTTCCTTAGCCCAGATTTCAATTCGGTCAGAAACTCCTACAATGACACATTCTTTAGTAAGTCCAGCATGAGCTTTTAATGTCGATGTAAAATTGACACGCCCCTGCTTATCGAACTCACTTTCCATCGCACCAGAGTAGAATAAACGCATAAATTTACGCGTATTCCTCTTAGTCAACGGAAGTTTTGCTAATTTGGCTTCTATCTTTTGCCATTCTTCCATCGAATAGCCAAAAATACAGCCTTCCATTCCTCGAGTAAATACCATTTTATTTCCAATTTGATTGCGAAGTTTCGCTGGTATAATTAGGCGACCCTTGCTATCAAGATTGTGGTGATATTCACCCATGAACATGGTCTAGCCCCCTTCCACTAAATAATTTACCACAATTCACCACTCTCTACCACAAACTCTGGAAAAAAATACATATTTTTATGCTTATTTATCTTTTTATTTTATAAAATTTAAAAAAGCTGCAAAATATTATAATTTTGCGGCTTTTGCATATACAAATATTTTTACTTTATTAAAAAATTAGTAACTAAATTAATAAGCAAACATTAAAATTAATGAACCAAGATACCAAAAACAACTGCAAGCAGCTAAATAATCCCATAACTTGCGAATCGTTTTACCTAATGAAATATTTTTATTTTTAATTGCATCGTTTAAAGACACAATAACAACTAAGATAAAATAAAATAAAAATCCATATGGTAAAAAAGAAGGCAAGTTAGCATGTGTAGTGGCTAAATTGCATGCGGCAAACAAGAAAAAAGGCAAAACATCATAGCCTCTAAACTGAGCATGTGGGAAAATTTTATTAATTAAAAAAGCTGCTACCAAACCGATAACTGGTATTAAGAAAATAAAAAGCATAAAAGATCCTCCATCCTTTTTATTCTAAACTACAATTCATTTGAAAAAAACTATTAATAAGCATAAAATATTGTTCAAGTAGGAGGGCTTTTTATGGCACGAAAAAAGAAGAAGAAATCTGGTTTTCAAAAATTGACAATTGTAATGGCTTGGTTAATGGCAGTTATTACATTAGCCGCAGTTGTTGCTGGTGCTGTCGGTGCAATGGCCGGAGCAGGAATGTTTTAAAAAAGAGACGAGAAAAATTTTTCTCGTCTCTTTTTATTTTTATACACGATAAGCATTTAAATCAATTAAGAACGGATAATCTTGTGCTAGGTTACCCCAAATCCAGTATAAACAAACGAAGAATCCTGCCGTCCATCCTTGATTCACTAATAGACTCATTAATAAGCCATGAATCGACGTCGTAGCTATTCCTATCATGTTAAAGATCAGCCAACTATATGCTACAAAAATTGTCGTTCCTAATAAAACTACAATTAGTCTTGCCCAAAATATTTCTGGTAAAAAGCGAGCAATTTTTTGACAAATCCAACAGCTGAGGGGTAAGAAAACTGCATAAACTCCAATAAGGCCATAAAAGTAAATGTCAGCAACTATTCCCGTGCCTAAGGCCAGCCAAATTTCATTTTCATTGGTGTCATCAAAAAGTCCAATCAGCATTACACTAATCGGTAAAATTAGACTAGCGGCACCAAAACTTCCATAATCCATAAATTGATGCAAATAAAATGAACAAACACCATCTACAACAATGGCAACAAAAAGTCCAATTGCTAAAACCCATTTACGAAAAATAGACATTAGTTAGCCACCTGTCTTTCAATAACTGTAACAACTGACGGATCGCTAATATCACCTGCTGGTTTAATTCTAATTTGATCAGATAAACCAAATGAATCACGGGTAGTCTGAGTAACAGTACCAATTAAAAGTCCTTTAGGCGAATTACCACCCATACCACTCGTGTAAACTCTAGTGCCGGCCTTTAACTTGCGGCCATCAACTACTTGAGTAAAGGCTAATTGGTTATTAGCTGTAACAGTAATGATCCCGTGAACGGTCTTGCCATTAGCAACATCTGCTTGAACAGAAAAACGGTTAGCCGATTCATCTGTAGTAGTGATCAATTCGACTTTTGAAGAAGCGGCATTAGCTTCAACAATTCGTCCAATAACTCCACCACCACACATTACAGCCATATTCTTCTTAATACCTGAAGAACTACCTTTATTAATTGTAAGTAGATCTGACCAGGTATCTGGAGCACGAGAAATAACTGAAGCATTGATCAAAGTATAACCACTTAAAGTATCTTTCAAATTCAATGCTGCTTTTAACTGCCGATTTTCTTTCTCTAAGCTGGCATTACGGACCTTAGTTTGACCTAAATTAGTAATTTGGCGCTTCAGATGGTTATTCTCATCTTGTGCATTTAAAATCTCATGTGCATTATTCAAACCACCAGAAATAAAACCTACCGGAACATCAATAATTCTAGATCCTAAGGCTACAATATCATTTCCTAAGCTTTGAACAAGCAATGGAGCATTACGTTTATTACGTAAACTAACACTCCCACCTAAAACGGCAAAAATGACAATAATTACAATAAATGTTGATAATAACTTTTTATTTTGTAGAAATTTTTTCATTAAGAATTGATCCTAAAGAAAAACCGGCCATAGCCGGCTTTTTTATTATTTGCGACTTCTACGCATTACTTCAATATTCTTGAGTGATTCACCAGTACCAATTGCCACACAATCAAGTGGATCTTGTGCAATAAATACTGGAACCTTAGTTGCTTCAGAAATTACTTCTGGCAAGTTCTTAAGCAATGCACCACCACCGGTTAAAACGATACCGTGGTCGATAACATCGGCAGCAATTTCAGGAGAGGTTTGTTCTAAAGTTTCCTTAATTGCAACGATGATGTCTTGAACAACATCTTGAATAGCCTTAGCGATATCTTCAGCGTTGATATCAATTGACTTTGGCAAACCAGTAACCAAATCACGACCACGAATATTCATAGCTTCAATTTCCTTAGCTTTTTCAATTGAAGCAGAACCTACTTGAATCTTAATATCTTCAGCAGTTCTTTCACCAATCAATAAGTTAAAGTTGGAGTGAATGTAATTAATAATTGCATTGTTAAACTTATCTCCAGCTTGACGAATTGAAGTTGATGAAACAATACCACCTAATGAAATAGTAGCAACATCAGTAGTACCACCACCGATATCAACAACCATTGAACCAGTAGGATCCATAACTGGAAGGCCTGCACCAATAGCTGCAGCAAATGGTTCTTCAATCACGAAAGCTTCGCGAGCACCAGCTACTCTAGCTGCATCAATTACAGCACGCTTTTCAACTTCAGTAACACCTGAAGGAACACAAATCATTACTGAAGGCTTAGAATTGCCAACAGTCTTTTCCATAAAGTACTTAAGCATAGCAGCAGTAGTATCGTAATCAGCAATAACCCCATCCTTCATTGGACGGATAGCTACAATACTACCTGGGGTTCTACCAATCATTTCCTTGGCTTCTGAACCAACTGCGATTACTTCACCTGTATGTGTATTCTTTGCTACTACAGAAGGTTCTCTTAAAACAATTCCTTTACCCTCCATGTAAACAAGTGTATTGGCTGTACCTAAATCGATACCAATATTCTTTGTACCTAATCCAAACACAAAAATCTCTCCTTAATTGTTGCGGTCTCTAAATCTTGAATAATTATAGCATACTATAACTTTAAAGGTGATTTTCACGCAAATTTTAAAGAAGTTTAAAACAATTCTTTTTCACGCATGCTCAAATATTGTCCTTGTCCCACAATAAAATGGTCTAAAAGATCAATTTTCATCATTTTTGCCGCCCGATATAGATCTTTAGTTAATTCAAAGTCGTTAGAAGACGGCATTAATTTACCACTAGGATGATTATGAGCAATAAAAATCCCCGAACAGTCATAGATTACGGCCCAGCGAAAAATTTCTCGCGGATGTGCGACTGATTTATTTAACGTGCCTTGAAAAATCTTTTTCTCAGCTACAATTCGATTTCCATTATCGACATATAATGCCCAAAGCTCTTCTTGCTTGTGACCTACTAATTTATCAGCTAAATATGTCCCAACTTCAACACTTGAGGTTAAAACAGGTTTGCGTTTAGATGACGCCATTCGCAGGCGATCCATTACCTCTTCAGCCGTAATCGCCAAATTGCTGGGGCAACTTGAACCTGTTATGAATTGAACTATATCATCGAAGGAATTAAAATCTCTTTTTCTTAAAAAAGACTCTAACTCTTCAAAAGTTCTAATTCCTTTATCCTTGAACTGCTCAAATAACTTAGCTAGTAATTCTAGGTCTGTATTTACAAAGTAATGATTTGAGTTTATTTCTATCATAAAAATTTCTCCCTTCATTACTTAATACGCAAAAAAGAGCTAAATTTTTTTAAGAAAATCAAAAAAGTTTTGACAAATCATTATAGCATTCTGTTTGTCTTGGTCAGTCGGAGCCATTAGATCTGGCACCATTACACATTTTAAGCCTGCATTTTTCGCAGCTTGGACACCAGTTGATGAATCTTCAAAAACCAAAATATTTTCTTTTGCTAGATTCATTTTTTTAGTAGCTGCTAAATAAATATCTGGTGCCGGTTTAGCTTTAATGTGTCCCTTTTGCACATCTAAATAACTTAAATGAAAATCAAAATAATTTCTAATCCCTGTTGCCCACAAAAAATGTTGCAACACATCTTCGTAGTTGCTTGAAGCAATTGCCATTTTCAAGCCACGATTTTTAAATTCATCTAATGCTTCTTGAACACCAGGACGTAACTTTAATTTTCCTTCATCGGTCCACTGCCAAACCAAATCATCGGTTCTTTTAATAAATTGGTCACGATCAGCATCAGTTTTGAAATATTTATGATAAAAATCCTGCATTTCTTTAACAGTTGCACCAGTTAACTTTAAATATGCATCCCTAGGCGTCCCAAGTTTTTCTTCTTCTGCAGCTTGGATATTAGCCTTCCAATACAATTCTTCAGAATTAACCAATAGACCATCCATATCAAAGATAATGCCTTGAATATCATCGTTTATCCCTTTAACCTGCATTGCCTTTTCCTTTCCAATTTAAAATTGCACTTACTAAATAAAACGATCCGGTCACCAGCAGAATATCGCTGGCATTCATCTTCTCTTTTAATTTAGCAAAGCCTTCCCGATAATCTCCTTCATAATTATATCGTCTTTGGACATCAATGGGAAAATCATTTTCTTTAGCAACACGAGGATAATCTAATGTTGTTAATAACACTTGATCATCTTGGTTAAATAAATTAAAAACTTGCTCTAAGTCTTTATCTTTCATCATAGTCACTAAAGCATAAACATGGCTATGCCGTTTTTTTGCTTCGGCATGAATTACTTCCAGCAAATTGGACATTGCTTGAATATTATGAGCTCCATCCAAAATGATTAATGGTTCTTTTTGCAAAATATGATAACGTCCAGGAATCTGAGTTTGATCAATTGCAGCTGCTATCTCTTGATTATCTAGCTTCAATTTAAGAAGTAAAAAGGTCTTAACGGCTACAGCAATATCATAGGCCTCTACCTGCGGACGAAAATCAAAAGAAATACTGCGTTTATCATCTGTATACTTCAACGCTCCATTTTGCGTTGTAATTGCAAAATCATGCTTTAATCGGAAAAGTGGTGCATGCTCTACATCTGCCTTTTTCACCAAAATAGGCAGAACATCATCAGGAACATTCCCTAATACTACTGGACGATTTTTCTTGATAATGCCACTCTTTTCTCGCGCAATATCTTGAATTGTCGGTCCAATAATCTTCTCATGATCTAATCCTACCGTAGTAATGATGCTTGCCTCTGGGACAATCACATTAGTTTTATCATGCTCGCCGCCAATTCCGACTTCAATCACGGCATAATCACAATGCTCTTGTTCAAAATAAACAAAGGCCATCGCAACTTCATACTCAAATGTAACTAACGAAAATTCTTTATCTTCTTGCTTAATTTCTTCAAAGGCAGCTTGAACCTTATTAGCCACATTAACTAAATCTTCATCGCTTATATCTTGATTATTTAATTGAATTCGTTCATTAAATTGATAAACATAAGGTGAGACAAAAAGGCCAGTCTTTTGACCGGCCTTTTTTAATAGATTTGCTAAGTAGTATGATGTTGAACCTTTACCGTTGGTCCCCGTAATATGAATCGTTTTTACCTGATCCTGCGGATTACCTAATTGCTGGAGCAACTTCTTGATAAAAGATAAATCATTCTTAGGATGCAAATGAGGCAATGAATATAAATAATGGATTACCTCTTCAGCATTGGTAAATTTCAATTATTTACTCTCTTTCAAATCTTGAATTCGTTCACGAACACCAGCCAATTGGCTTTCGTAATCTGCCTTCTTTTCCTTTTCCTTGTTTACAACAGCTTCTGGAGCATGGTCAACAAAGCCCTTGTTTGCAAGTTTCTTTTCGGCACGTTGAACTTCGTCTTCAAGACGCTTTTCTTCTTTTTCCATCTTAGCCAATTCGTCATCAACGTTAACTAATTCAGTTAATGGAACAAAGATTTGTGCACCTGGAATAACGGCAGTCTTAGCAAGTTTTGGAGCTTCGATTTCTGCAGCTACAGTTAATTCCTTTGGATGTAAGAAGTTCTCAACGTAGTCAGCATTTTCATCCAAAACATGCTTGTTAGCTTCATCATCTAATTGAATCATAATATCAATTTGGCTAGACATTGGAGCATTAACTTCCATGCGGATGTTACGTACAGCCTTAATAATTTCAATTAAGAAGGCCATGTCACTATCTGCTTGCTTGTTTTCAAATTCTTTATGAGTAGTTGGGTATTCAGCTACCATAATTGACTTGCCTTCGTGAGGCATTGAAAGCCAAAGCTTTTCAGTAACAAATGGCATAATTGGGTGCATCAAACGTAAGATTTGATCAAGAATCCAAATCAAGTTTTCTTGCTTTCTTGCCTTTAATTCTTCATCGTCACCATTCAAAGCGACCTTAGAAATTTCGATGTACCAGTCACAGAAGTCATTCCAGATAAAGTTGTAAGCTTCACGGCCTGCTTCACCAAATTGATATTCATCAAATAAACGAGTTACTTCACTAACAGTGTGGTTCAAACGATCAAAGATCCATCTATCTGACAAGTCAAACTTGCTTACATCTGGCATGTGTGCAGGCTTAGCATCAGCAGGCAAGTTCATAATTACGAAACGGCTTGCGTTCCAAATCTTATTAATGAAGTTCCAAGCTGCTGACAACTTCTTAGGATCGTAACGAGTATCTTGACCAGGAGCAGTACCGTTAAGAAGGAACCAACGAAGAGCGTCAGCACCATACTTGTCTACTACGTCCATTGGGTCAACACCATTACCAAGTGACTTACTCATCTTGCGTCCTTGTTCGTCACGCATTAAACCGTGCAAAACAACATCGTTAAATGGACGCTTGCCAGTGAAGTGAAGACTTTGGAACATCATTCTTGATACCCAGAAGAAGATGATGTCGTAACCAGTTACTAACGCATTAGTTGGGAAGTAACGCTTGAAGTCTTCTGAATTAGTATCAGGCCAGCCAAGAGTTGAGAATGGCCATAATGCACTTGAGAACCAAGTATCAAGTACGTCTGGATCTTGCTCCCAGTTTTCGATATCCTTAGGAGCTTCTTCACCTACGTAAGTTTCGCCAGTCTTCTTGTTGTACCAAGCTGGAATACGGTGACCCCACCATAATTGACGTGAAATACACCAATCATGAACATCTTCCATCCAGTGGTCCAAAGTACCTTCGAAACGATCTGGAACAAAGTTTACCTTGCCATCAGTCTTTTGGTTTTCAAGAACCTTGTCAGCAAGTGGCTTCATCTTAACGAACCATTGCTTTGAAAGACGTGGTTCAACTTGAACGCCTGAACGTTCTGAGTGACCTACTGAGTGAACGATTGGTTCAACCTTAATTAAGTAGCCTTCTTCTTTAAGGTCCTTAACTAAAGCTTCACGACAGTCAAAACGATCCATGCCAGCGTACTTGCCACATTCTTCATTCATAGTACCATCGTCGTTCATAACGTTGATTCTCTTCAAATTATGACGGTTACCTACTTGGAAGTCGTTAGGGTCATGGGCTGGAGTGATCTTAACTAAACCAGTACCGAATTCTGGATCTACGTGTTGGTCTTCGATAATTGGAATATGACGACCAACAAGTGGTAATACTAATTCCTTACCAACGATATCTTTGTATCTTTCATCCCCTGGTGCAACCGCAACAGCAGTATCACCAAACATGGTTTCAGGACGAGTAGTAGCAATTTCTACATAGCCTGAGCCATCTGCGAATGGATACTTAACATGGTAAAAGGCACCCTTGTCATCCTTGTGAATAACTTCGATATCACTCAAAGCAGTTTGAAGTGCTGGGTCCCAGTTAATGATGTATTCACCACGGTAAATAAGACCTTCTTTGTAAAGTTGGACGAAGACCTTCTTAACTGCCTTTGAAAGACCCTTGTCTAAAGTAAATCTTTCTCTTGAGTAGTCAAGTGAAAGACCCATCTTAGCCCATTGGCCCTTGATAATTGAAGCATATTCGTCTTTCCAGTCCCAAACTTGCTTAACAAAAGCTTCACGACCCATTTGGTGACGATCTTTGCCTTGCTTGCGAAGCTTAGCTTCAACCTTAGCCTGGGTAGCAATACCGGCATGGTCCATACCTGGAAGGTAAAGAGTGTCGTAGCCTTGCATACGCTTGAAACGAATTAAAGTATCTTGAATTGCGGTATCCCATGCGTGACCTAAGTGTAATTTACCAGTTACGTTTGGTGGTGGGATAACAATTGAATATGGGTGAGCTTTCTTGTCACCGGATGGCTTGAATAAATCTTCATCAAGCCAAGTTTGATATCTGCCTTTTTCAACCTCATTAGGGTTGTATTTAGGTGCTAAATCTGTCATTAAAAATCCTCCAATAAAAAAAGTCCTAGACAATGTTGTCTAGGACGATTTACTAACCGCGGTACCACCTATGGTTAAGTACAAAAATGTACTTCTCTTATAAGCGATAACGGCGCTGAAGTGTCCGGATTAACCTACTTAATTTCAATTAATCAGCTAATCAAGCTACTAATCAACTTCTGGCCTCTCAGCTGTTTGGCTTTTCTCTGTAAATAAAGTCGATACCTCTTGATTCTTGCTTTGGTTACGATTATAACATGAATTTATTTTAGAAAAAAGAGATAGATGTATTGTATGCATCACTTAATCCACTGATTGCCACCTAAATTATAAACACGTTTGCCATGATATTTAGCTATAGCAAAGTAGTTCCAATGGCTGTGGGCACGCAAGGTTTTGCCGGCTGACTTTTTAAACGAAAGATCTGTCCAAACCGGTGTTGCTTTGTCAACTTTAACCAAACCTACTTGCGCACGAGGAGCTGAAGACTCATGGTGAAACAGATTTTTCTCACTCACCCACATGTTGGGTTGAACATGATACCACAATTGATTATTTACCAACTTAACTTGGTCAGCCTGCACTTGATTACCATTCTTTAACTTAAGATTAGCAGCAAGCTTTTCAGTCGGAAAAATTATCGATTGATAGTGAATGCGAAAATGATTATTCTCTTGCAGAATTTTGGCTAAACGAATCGGGAAATCAGTCAATAAACCGGTAACGCCCTTATCAGGATTTAAAAATTTATACATTTGCTTACTACTGTTTACGCCCCATAGCATGTATTTCTTGTTTTTATCACGTAAATAATTGGCAGCGTCACTAGTATAAAAACTAGCAGCAAAATCCTGACTGCGTCTGATCGCTTTATATGAGCCGGCTAATTGCGTGCGCGGAATTTCGGGTGCTAAGCAAGCTAGCTTACTGAGTGCTGAATCAGAAAATGATTCAAATAAAACCCGCTTTTGCAAATGATACTTATTAACTAATTTAACTATTCTTTTGGCATTTTCCCCATTGCCTTTTTGCTCTAGCATAAACTTCACTTACGGGTTATTTTGATAGCGTTAAAAAACCTCTTCGAGTGAATGAATGCTTTCCCCGCTTTGATTAAGATAATTAGTTAACTTCTTAAAAGTATTTTCTTCAATTGATTGATCCACGCCAAAAACGCGACTCAAGTTGTTATCATGACTAACGACTAAAACATGGTCGGCACTTTCTTGCAAATCCAATTCTAAATAATCAACTTGTGCGCAAACGGCACGATCATATGCTGCAAAGCTGTGTTCAGCGTATTTCCCCTGCTCGTTATCGCCGCGGTGAGCGATGTTCATGAACCCAC
This sequence comes from Lactobacillus sp. UMNPBX6, assembly GCF_002553975.1. Classification (NCBI taxonomy): domain Bacteria; kingdom Bacillati; phylum Bacillota; class Bacilli; order Lactobacillales; family Lactobacillaceae; genus Lactobacillus; species Lactobacillus sp. UMNPBX6. The sequence continues at coordinate 4,159 of NZ_PCZD01000013.1, read as the reverse complement.
AAGTGAATGGAAATATTGCTAGAAATATTAATGTGATGAGCTTTTTCATTGATCTATCCCTTCTGCGTTTCATCTTCTTTATTTTACACAAAATTTGATTTTTAAACGCAAAAAGAGCAAGAATTAAATCTCACTCTTTTAGTTTTGATATTATTTCTTTCTCAATTAATTCTGTGAAGCTCCAGAAGTAGCGTCTGGCTCCGTTGGCATATCTTCATAAGCAGTATTAGCAGCGATGCGGCCGAAGGTAAAGATATCAGCCAATGAGTTACCACCCAAACGATTACCTGCGTGAATACCACCAGCATTTTCACCAGCTGAGTACAAGCCATCAATGATCTTGCAGTCTTTGTTAAGAACATGAGCCTTAGTATCGATAACCAAGCCACCCATAGTATGGTGAATTGCAGGCTTACGAGGGGTTGCGTAGAATGGAGCAACTTCACATTTCAAGCCCAATACATTCTTATGGAATTCTGGATCTTTTCCTGCATCAACATATGAGTTGTACTTCTTAATAGTTTCAACTAAGACATCTGGATCCATCCCAATTTGCTTAGCCAAACCTTCCAAAGTATCATCTCTAAACAAAGTACCAGCTTTAACTTGAGCATCAAGTGATTCTTGAGTAGTATTGTAGGCTGTTTCCTTAATCTTATCATCAGCAATTTGATAGATTAATCCACCATTAGCAATGACTGCCTTAGCTAACACATCCCGTTCCGCAAATTCGTTAACGAAGCGTTTACCTTCCTTATTAACCATAATGTAGTTTGCCGGAGGAGTAACAACACCAGTGAATAATTCACCAGTTTTTGGATCAGCTACTGGCATCAATTGGATAAAGCCCATACCGAACAAGTCGGCACCAGCTTCAAGACCCAAGTTAATCCCGTCACCAGTAATTGATGGTGAGTTAGTTGTAGCAATATCATCATCAATCTTTTGCCAATAAGTATTGTACTTTTGGACCATCTTAGTGTTGGCACCAAAACCACCGGCAGTTAAGATGACAGCCTTTGAGTGAACAGTCAACTTGCTGCCATCGGCGCGAGTAGCAACTATACCGCGAACCTTGCCATCTTCGATGATTAATTTTTCAGCACGAGTTTCAAGATATGGATCAACACCGTGGTCTCTTACCCAGTCACCTAAAATATGGATGTAAGCATAACCCATCGGTTCAACTGGTTTGTGACCACGACGCCATAAACCACCAACTGGTTCAGTTACATCACTATTGTCGAACTTAACGCCTAAATCAGCTAACCATTTAACTGAGTTCAATGCATTTGTTACTAATTCATGAACTAAAGCATACTTACCGTGAATTTCATTTCCTTTAAGGTCAGTTCTCTTACCACCCAAGTAAGTTTGGATTTCGTGAAGTAAAGTTGAATCAAATAAGTAATCTGCACCTGAATCAACGTATTCTTTAATTTGCTTTTGTAATTCCTTAAAGTCATCTTGATATTCAGGATCAATTTGATCAATTGGAGTTGCAGCTAATTCCTTCAAAGTATCCTTTTCACCTGGAAGTGCCTTAAAATTCTTTTGCCAGTCAGGTTCGGCAGCGTTCATTGGACCACCGGCACGACTAGTATTACCACCAATTTGTGGGTACTTTTCTAAAATAGCAACTTTTTCACCATGTTGGATTGAGCGAACTGCAGCAGCCAAACCGGCACCACCAGCACCGACAACTGCTACGTCGACTGTTATTTCTTCATCTGTTGCTTTGGCAGCTACCGGCTTATTACGCTTCTTCCATTCTGCAGCATCCCCACCAGCTTCAGTAATTGCTTGTGCGATTCCATCTACAACGCCGTGACTTGAAATAGTTGCACCACTAACAGCATCAACATTTAAAGTTTGATTATCAATAATTTGCTTGGGCAAGCGGTTGAAGACTTCATCGGCAACGCCTTTAGTTTCGCCGGATGAATCAATTTCAATATTTTTGATCTTATCATCTTCGATAGTAACAGCCATTGGCATTGATTCTGAACCATGACCTTGTGCGCGTACTTGATATTTACCGTTCTTCATTATTTAACTTCCGCCTTTCTTTTTCTCTATATATTTAGAATAGCGTTTTCATGGCTCATAAATCAAATACTTATTTAACAATTGAAAAATAACAAAGTTGTTATTACGGTGAATTAAAAAGACCTATGTACTAAAATTTCAATAGTACATAGATTCTGTTAATCGTTTATCTTAAGCTAATTTTTCTTTGTTTTACAAAAATACCATACACAATCAGTGCTATCCAACCCAAAATACTGATCACTAGCAATACTTTAAACCAAATCGGCGTCATAAACTGCAAACTAGCGGCATTCTTGCCTTTCCTTGCTTTGATAATTGGCTGCGTAATAGTATTTTACTTCATCTTAGTTTGGATCTCCCCATTCAAAGTTAAGCGAGATTGATGATACATCACAATTGGCAAAGTTTTCATCTTTGCTTTTTTACTATGCCAAGTAAGGATCAGCTTACTGCCTTGAACTTGGTAATGATAATGCTTAGCTTGATTCAAAATCTTCTTTTGATATGTCGCATTTGAAGCATGCTTAGTATATGGCATATAATCTGGCTCAGTATGGTTAATGGCCTCAAAGAGCTGATCATTATTGGTATAACGCAAAATGTGTTGAAACTTTTTGCGGTGTTTCGTAATTTTGCTGTAAGTTTGAATAATTACTACGTGATGTGGATCCAAGAATTCTAATGCTCTAGTTCTATTAGTCGTATAATTAGCAGCAAAGTTTTGAGCAAATGCTAAAACTAATCCCATAATCACCAACATGTTAACTAACTTAATATTTTTCTTCATCAAATTAGTCATTGAAATTCCTATTCCCAGTAAAAGCAATGGCCATGCACCCACTGTTAATCGGTAAGGAAACTGCAGTGAAGAAGTTAACTTAGGAAAAACTGCTTGGATCTTAGCCCACGGCATCAGATACGATGAAATCAACAAGATGAATAATCCAACAAAGGTAGTCAACGTATTAACAACCGATTCTCGCAAATGCGTCAATACATAGATCAGTTGAAAGACAAGAAGTAAAATCAGCGAGAATAAAAGAAATCCATGAATATTAGTGAATTTCTTATACTTGATGACATGATAATACAAGTTATATCTATTGGGCATTGAAATCTTATTATTCCAAAATAATACTAACAACGCGCCCCAGATATTAGCTGTTAATACCAGCGTTGTGCCAACTGCCTTGAAGAAATCAATAATCATCTGCTTCTTTTCAGCAGTTTTAACTAGAGCATAAATGGCAAAAGGGACAAAGGTACAAGCTATGAAAATAGTCGATAGCAAGTGTACTTGAGCAATCAATGCCATGATTAAAGCTAAACTCAACCAATGAATTGGTCGTTTTTTATCTTCAATCATATAAAGTACTTGCATCATAGCATACGGAGCAAGTGCTGCACCCCACGCCATAAAGTTGAAACGCAGAATTCCCGCAACAATCCCAAATTGCAAATACAATACAGCAAGTAAAATGGCGATAACTTCATTGACCTTTGCCTTCAAAGCCAATCGATACATTCCAATTCCGGCGATTAAAAATACGATAAAAATTACTAGAATCTGGAAAGTCAACTACCCTAGACTGAAGTCTAGGGCTTAGTGGCTCGTTAGCTTACGCTAACCAGAACACAAACTTGCTTAGATACGGACTTGACTTACCAGCAGTAATCTTTTGACTATTGCCGATAGAGGTCGTCTATTTACCAAAGCCTTTTGAGTCCGCGAGTTGCTAGCGGACTGCAGCCCCGAATAAGGCTGCTTTTTTTATTTTAGGATTCTGCCACTTGCCTAATCCTTTTTCTAAGATGTTCACGGCCGCATTCCAATCACGAATATGGTGCGTTCGACAGATTGGGCACGTCCATTCCCGATCTTTAAGCGTTAGTTTCTTATAACCGTTTTGGCCCATAATACTGCCACATTGATGGCATCTTTGGGTGGTGTACTTAGGATCAATTGTTAGAAATTCTTTGCCATATAGATCTGCCTTATAAGCCAGCATGTTCAGGAAACTACGCCAGCCAACATCAGAAATGGCTTGAGACAAGGCATGATTCTTTAACAGATTTCTGCTTCTTAGTTCCTCGGCAACTACTAAAT
>NZ_PCZD01000139.1:0-384 GCF_002553975.1 Lactobacillus sp. UMNPBX6 | reverse complement strand
AACCCGCGACCCCCACCATGGCAAGGTGATGTTCTACCACTGAACTACTTCCGCAAAATATAAATGCCGATTATACGACTTGAACGTACGACCCCCTGTTTACAAGACAGATGCTCTACCAACTGAGCTAAATCGGCATATTGTCAATATGTGGTTGGCAATACGGGTGGTGGGACTTGAACCCACACGTCCGAAAACACTAGAACCTAAATCTAGCGCGTCTGCCAATTCCGCCACACCCGCAAATTAGGGTCATGAGCCGTGAGGGACTTGAACCCTCGACCCACGGATTAAAAGTCCGTTGCTCTACCAACTGAGCTAACGACTCGATGGAGGATACAGGGCTCGAACCTGTGACCTCCTGCTTGTAAGGCAGATGCTCTC
>NZ_PCZD01000138.1:0-411 GCF_002553975.1 Lactobacillus sp. UMNPBX6 | reverse complement strand
TTTTCTCGTAATAAACAGCTCGGACAATGGTGGCAGCCGCCTTCGACACCTTCGTAACAAGTGTGCGTGTGTTGCATCACATATTCCAATCTGCCTAATTGATCCGCTAAAGCCCAGGTTTCTTTTTTAGTCAGCCACATTAATGGTGTAATAATGTTGAAACGGTAGTCCATTGCTAAATTGAGGGTCACATTCATTGACTTAATAAAAACATCACGACAATCGGGATAACCGCTAAAATCGGTTTCGCATACGCCGGTAATAATATCGCTAATCCCTTGACCTTTGGCATAAATTGCCGCATAGAGCAGAAACAGCGCATTACGACCATCGACAAAAGTATTGGGTAATTCACCCTGTTTTTGCTGGATGGTTTCGTTGTTATCCATCAACGCATTGTGAGTAATGGAC
>NZ_PCZD01000137.1:0-419 GCF_002553975.1 Lactobacillus sp. UMNPBX6 | reverse complement strand
ATGCAAGAATACTAACTCCCCATCTTTTTCCGTTGCTCCTACGTGGACATTTTTAAGCCGCGTCAAGCTATTCTCAAGAGCTGTCAGTTCATGATAGTGAGTTGAAAATAGCGTCTTAGCACGAACATGCTGATGAACGTACTCAATAATCGCTTGCGCCAATGCCATCCCATCATAAGTTGCGGTTCCCCGGCCAATTTCATCAAAGAGAATCAAACTACGATCCGTGGCATGGGTCAAAGCATTATTGGCTTCCATCATTTCAACCATGAAGGTACTTTCACCAGAGATTAAGTCGTCAGCTGCCCCAATGCGTGTAAAGACTTGATCAAAAATTGGCAATTCAGCGGATTTAGCAGGGACAAAGCAACCAATTTGTGCCATTACCGCAATCAATGCTAGCTGACGCATATAGGTAC
>NZ_PCZD01000136.1:0-421 GCF_002553975.1 Lactobacillus sp. UMNPBX6 | reverse complement strand
TTCGCTGAATTCGTTCTGTTAGTTTAGTCGCAAAAGCAATGATTGGACCATGAACCTGCTCGCGGATCAAGGTCATTGTCGCGATTGTGGTATCTAGGGTTGTGTCAGTAAGATCCCAGAAGATCCCCGTAATTGGCTGCTTTTCAAGTTCAACCACTAATCCGGTTGGTGTTGTAATTTGGCTAAGAGTCCACCGTGCTTTTTTACAGAGGGTGGTTAGTTGCTGAGTTAATTCAGTGTTCTGACTCATTAGTAAAAATTTGTTAGTCATATTCTTCTCCAAAATTTACACAACTTTTACAATGCGAAGATTAAATATTTACATCGACTTGATATTCTCTATTTGTATCATATGAAGTTGACGAAAACAACTAGGGAGATAAGATGAAAAGAATAATAACGGGGATTATCGGTGCAGCAA
>NZ_PCZD01000135.1:0-430 GCF_002553975.1 Lactobacillus sp. UMNPBX6 | reverse complement strand
AGTCTACAAGGATTTCCACGATATCGTAACAAGATTCGTATAAAAAAAGAGGCTGTTGAAAAAGTTTTCTCGCAGCCTCATAATTAAAATTATTTATTGTCAAACGGATCCCATTCGTATTTTGCGCGCGCACCACCAATCAATTTTGGTCGGTTGCGGAGATAAGTCGTATGAGCCAGTCCGATTTGTTTTATCGAAGTGCGAACTGGAACTTGGACAAACTTAACATGAATGCCAATCGAGGTATCACCGATGTCCATGCCGGCTTCAGCAGTAATGTGTTCAACTTCAATCGAATCGTTAAAGTTTTCAAAAGCAGCAATTTGTCCTGCACCACCTGCATGGAGCGAAGGGAAGACAGTAACTTGTTCAAAGCCGCGCTCCTTAGCTACATTTCGTTCGACAACAAGTGCCCGATTAAGATGCTCGC
>NZ_PCZD01000134.1:0-443 GCF_002553975.1 Lactobacillus sp. UMNPBX6 | reverse complement strand
AATAACCGTCTCAGTATAACAGTAACTGGGACGGTTTTTAAGTACACTATTTTATTTGACGCTTACAAAGAAAACGCAAAAATATTTATATTCAACGTATTTTGGTGAAAATATTTATAGTTAAGCCTATTATGTAGCTTGATTTTCTATAAATAAAGAGTGGTGAAAAATAATCAGGCAACTAATAGAAAAAAGTTGCCTGATTATTTTTAATGTATTCTAACAACGAATTTGGAATAGTTGAAAATCATCTGAAATGAGCCAAGTAACCTTAAAAACAAAATTAAGTTTCTTCTCAATTTTGAAATTAAAGAGATATTTTTCTGTATGATTGATCATTTAATGTTTAAGTTGATAGCATTATTAATTCAATTATGTCTTAGTATTTGAAACTGTCAAATCTTTTGTGTAAATAGATCTTTCTCGTAAATTGATTTTTTAAT
>NZ_PCZD01000133.1:0-448 GCF_002553975.1 Lactobacillus sp. UMNPBX6 | reverse complement strand
CTTCTGAGCAGGTCGACTGGCTAATGAAGGGCTTCGCAATCAATCCAAAAATAAAGAACACGAAAGCGTGCGAATTCTACTAACACTTGACATCGCACGCTTTTTTGATATTCTTTTAACTAATAAATTTAGGAGGAAGTTTAACTCATGTCACAAGAAAATTTGGAAAAGATTATTGCACAACAAGCAACTACTATTCAAAACTTAACTGATGAAATCAAGCTCCTCCGTGAACAAGTGGCTTACTTAACGCAAAAACGTTATGGCAAATCTTCAGAACAAATGCCTTTAAATGGACAAACAAGTCTCTTTGATGAACCTGATGCTCAAGATGACGGAGAACGTCCCCGACGCCGCCGTTCAGACTATTACTTATAAAAGACAAGCTCACAAACGAAAGCGTGCTGACTTACTAGCTGCCCTTCCAGCTGAAGAGGTTCACCATGAA
>NZ_PCZD01000132.1:0-451 GCF_002553975.1 Lactobacillus sp. UMNPBX6 | reverse complement strand
CAGCGTCCATGTGATTAGGGCATTTCAAGGCGTATTTAGCTTCTGATACAAGATTCTTTTTCACTGTGATTGTCATAAGTGTTCTCTCCTTTATTTTTGATATAGAAAAAACCGCCGGGTTATCCAGCAGCCTGTTCATCTTTTTCATTTGTTTGTTCGTTGTCATTTTCGATTACGTGAAGCCGGTCAGTAATGGCAGCCGGCATCTTAACGCCGATTTGTGCAAGGTTCTCCGTAATGGAAAGCCCCTCATTGGCGATATAAAAAAGAACGGTTCCAAATGTCAGGACACCGTTCAGATTGAGGATTGTATCTACGATATTTGCCACAATGACCACCAGAAAACTGAGCATTTTTCGGACATAACCGAACCAAGCGCTTCGGCTACGCAGCTTTTTGAATTTCCAAGCCTTAATCACACCAGTTATTACGTCGATAATGCTTAGAACTA
>NZ_PCZD01000131.1:0-547 GCF_002553975.1 Lactobacillus sp. UMNPBX6 | reverse complement strand
GCAATGGTTGCTAATCCACGATTTTATTGCAAAACCAAAAAGAAGCTTGCCCATGCCCAACGCGTCTTGTCTCGCAGACAGCGCCGGGCTAAAAAAGAAGGACGCAATTTGCGGCTAGCAAAAAACTATCAAAAGCAGCGTTTAGTTGTAGCTAAACTGCACGACAAGATCAGAAGACAGCGTAATGACTTCTTGCAAGTACTCTCAACTGCACTAATCAAAAACCACGATTTAGTAGTTGCCGAGGAACTAAGAAGCAGAAATCTGTTAAAGAATCATGCCTTGTCTCAAGCCATTTCTGATGTTGGCTGGCGTAGTTTCCTGAACATGCTGGCTTATAAGGCAGATCTATATGGCAAAGAATTTCTAACAATTGATCCTAAGTACACCACCCAAAGATGCCATCAATGTGGCAGTATTATGGGGCAAAACGGTTATAAGAAATTAACCCTTAAGGATCGGGAATGGACTTGTCCAATCTGTCGAACGCACCATATTCGTGATTGGAATGCGGCCGTGAACATCTTAGAAAAAGGATTAGGCAAGT
>NZ_PCZD01000130.1:0-572 GCF_002553975.1 Lactobacillus sp. UMNPBX6 | reverse complement strand
CTCTTTCTTTCTGATGGTGTTGTTGGCATGAAAACAGCCTTGGCCAGGACTTATCCTAAAGCTCATTTTCAACGCTGTTTGGTTCATGTCATGCGCAATATCTGCGCTAAAGTACGCGTCGACGATCGTGAAAAGATCATGAACGAATTCAAACAGGTGCATCAACAGACAAACAAAGAAGAAGCCACAGCTGTCCTGCATGACTTCTATACCAAATGGGGCAAGGTTTACAGCCATGTTATCAGAAGCTTGAAAGACATAGAACCAGATCTGCTGGTCTTTTATAACTATCCCAAGCAGATCAGAGCTTCAATTTATTCGACTAACATGATTGAATCCTTTAACAATGTGATCAAGCGCAAAGCTAAGCCTAAGGCAGAGTTTCCAACTGAACAGTCGCTTGATGCTTTTATTGGTATTCAGGCAATGAGCTACAATGACCGTTATTTCAATCGAATTCATAAAGGCTTCGGTCAGGTTCAGGACACCTTAGAATCCTACTTTGATTAAATAAATAATTAAAAAATCAATTTACGAGAAAGATCTATTTACACAAAAGATTTGACAGTTTC